>JAFQQW010000051.1 GCA_017410375.1 Clostridia bacterium
AAATGTTTGGAATGGACAAACTGAGCCCAAACCGCGTTGCATCGCGGTTTGGGGTTACCCGAAGGCGTACAAAGGTACGTCGAGAGGCGAAGTTTGTTCATAGCAAAAACGCATTTATCAAAAGAAAACACGCAAAATTTTGCGTGTTTTCTTCATTTCGTGTCTTTCTCGTAAGTTTGCACAAACTTTGTTCGCCTTTATACTCGCGTTTTTGCGATCCGGACTTTTTTTACATTCCCTTTTTATTTTGTTTTCGCCATTCTCTGGGTGTTAGTCCTGTTTCTTTTTTAAAGCATTTGGAAAAATAGCCACGGTCTTCAAAGCCAGATAGGGTTGCCACCTCTGTTATTCCTGCATCCGTCGTTTTTAAAATGTGTTTTGCGGTCTTTATACGATAAAAATTAATGTATTCGGGCAGGCTTTTTCCCGTTTCTTTTTTAAACATATGTGCCACATAGGAACGACTGCAGAAAAACTTGTTACAAATATCTTCTGTGGTGATTTTTTTCAGAAAATTCCATCGACAGTGTTCTAAAATTTTTTCAGAGAGCGGTGTGCTCGGCTCGTTCTTGATTTTATCTTCGTAGGATAAGAGCTCTATCATGCTGAGAAGCGGATAAATCAATACATCCACGTCTTCTTTCGACGGAATATTTGTTTCAAGGGTTGAATAGGTTGTTTGCGTTACACGTCTGTCCAGACCGTACACTTTTTCAAGTTTATCAATATATTCGCTTTTATTTTCAGCAGCATAACCGCTTACACATAAAATTCCATCTGTTTTGCCGTTTATGGTCACGGGATAAACATACTCAAACACACCCGCGTGGCATACACCTGAAAAAGCGCCTGATTTCCGTACTTTTGATACCGCCTTACGCTGACATTCCAGACATTTGTTATGCACTTCATTGTTGTTTTGAGAGATATAAACACAATATGCCCCCTCATGTTCGCGAAAAGCACCCATTATTCTCAGAATACATGATGCGGGTGCCATATGAAAATGAATGGAAACAGAAAATCCAATCTTTTCTTTTAAATAGTGTATATAATTCAAAATTCTTTGCGCGGTTTGCATTTTTCTCCTTTACATGCACAATCATCATCTTTCTGTGCATTATCTTCCTTTTCATTTGGATTAAATCATGTTATAATAGTATTATAAAATACAAAAATGCACAAGTCAAGAGCCTTGTGCACAATTTTACACATTTTTTCAAGGAGGACAAAAAATGAAAAAAACAATTGCGTACCTGGTTATGGTTTGCTTGTTACTTTCCTGCATTCCCGCTTATGCGGCGGAAGCCACTGTAACCAGACCATCTGTAGGGTCACAGACCTTCACCACCGATTCTCTTCCCGGAGAAATTATCATTCCTTACGGTGAACAAACCGGCGAATGGAGAACATCGAGTGCAATCAAAGGCTACAACGGCGGTAAGCACATTTACAGTGCAACAGCAGGTTGCTCGGTAACTTACCCCATTACAGGTATTTCTGCCGGCAACTACGAGCTGTATTTCTGGACTATGCCTCACTCCAAAAGCTCTTCCGAAACCGTTTTAGATATTCAACACAACGGAAAAGTTTCTAAAGCGGCTGTTTACAGCAAAACAAACGGTGAAGAATTAGCACCCGGTTGGGTTTCCATGGGTGTTTACGATTTTGCAGGCAAAGGCGATGAAAAAGCATTACAGATTTCCAACAGCATGTCCGACCGCGCTTCTGCCATTCGTTTAGTTCCCACTAAAAAGGATTTACAGGCAGGCAACCAGCCTGTTGAAGAACGTGTAGAGGTATCCAAGCCCGCTCCCGAAACACCGGCAACACCCGGCAAGACAGATGGGTCTGCCACTTCTCTTACCCCTGCAATTCACACTTTTACTACCGAAAAATTTGCAAATGAAATTGTAACGATTGTAACTGAGCAGGTAGGTGGCTGGAGAGCATCTAATGCCGTTAAGGCTTACTCCGGCAAATCCGTATACTCCCAGACATCCGGTGACTATTTAACGTATGTGCCCAAAGGTTTAACGAAGGGCAATTATGAAGTATACTACTGGGCTATGCCTCACAAAAACAATGAGGCGGAAACTGTAATTGATATTTATCATAATGGACAGAAATCTCAAGCTGCGGTTTACACCCATGGTGACGCAGAAACCTATGCCTCCGGCTGGGTATCCATTGGTATTTACGATTTTGCAGGCACAGAGGACGAAAAGATTATGCAGATTTGCAACGGCGATACCGTTCGTGCAAATGCAGTTAAATTTGTTCCCACCTCTGCTGCTGTAAAACCGGGTCTTACCCCCACAAGTGCAAAGGATGTGGAGCTTAACACCCCCACCGAACCTGTTGTTCCCGAAACGCCTGCAGGCGTGATTGATGCAAATGCACAAACCGCACCCGTTCCTGCTTTTTCAGTTGCTGCTAAGGCAAAAGGCATCCCTACGGGTTCTGTTGGTGAATGCGTAATGAGCGAAAATTGGAAATCCTCTACTGCAGCTTCCTCACCCATGGTTCGTGCATCTATGACTTTTTATGTACAAAACAGCACAGATGCGGACACTATTTTGTACAAGCCGCAGTTAACCACCCCCGGAAAAGTACGTATTTCGGTATACGGTGTATTTTATAAAGCGGGCGATTTGACAAATGATGTGCGTTATGATGTGTTCTCCGCAGGCAAAACCGATGAAAAACACATTGACTTTTCAAAACTTTCCGAAAGCAAATGGATTGTTTTAGGCACCTATGATTTTTCGGGCAACGCGGATGAATATGTAAAGCTGATCTGCACCGGTGCAACCGGAAACGTGCGAGCATCTACCATAATGTTTGAGTACTTAAACGATGCAGGCGATGCAGTAACTTCCACACACTTTGTGACCCCTGATGTGGACTTAAACAAAGTTAAAGAAGAAAAGCTTGCTACCCTCGCCCCCTTGAACAAATTTACTGACATGGTAAGCCATTGGGCACACTATGATGTGGAATACATGGCAAACGAAGGTTTAATATCGGGCGTTGGCGAAGGCTTATTTGATCCCGAAGCGCAGATCACAAGAGCTGAATATGTAACCATTTTGGACAGAGCACTCGGCTACGAACTGATTACCGGTGAATCTTACGCAGATGTTCCTGCTTCCGAATGGTATGCAACCTATGTGGCAACCGCAAAAGCAAACGGATTGTTAAACGGCTTGCCCACAGACGTTGGCTTTAAACCCGAACAACCTATTACCCGTGAGGAAATGGCACTCTTTACTTACAATGCCATCAAGCAGATTGGTAAAAACGACGAATGGCTTTCCGATATGGCTGATGGCTGGGCAAGCTTTACCGACACCGATTCCGTTTCCCCCTGGGCAAAAGAAGCTTTGCAGTACTTAATCAAGACCGGCATCATCAAGGGTACCTCCGAAACCACCGTTTCTGCTCTGGAAAACGCAACAAGAGCACAGGGTGCGGTTATCTTGAAGAGATTTATGCAGATGTTTGTATGGGCAGGACCGCCGACAGACGAAGAATGGGTTTTAACCTTTAACGACGAATTTAACGGTGATTCTGTTGACTGGTCTGTATGGATATCGCAGGCAAGCACTGCCTCTAACGGCATTTCCAGATGGCCCGAAAATGTAATTGTAAAAGACGGTGCGGTACACCTTGAAATACAGCAGCGCGATGATATTCCAAGAGGCTGGACTTCCGGTAATATCTGGGTACGTCCCGAAGTATTCCGTCAGAGCTACGGTTACTGGGAAGCAAGATATAAAATTACTGATATCCCCCTTGCAAACAACTCCTTCTGGACCCACTCCGGTCTGGTAAAATTACCTGAAGTAACTGATGATACTTTAAAATACGAGCAGGACATCAACGAAGGTAAATATCCGAATATCGTAGATGTAACCTATCATCACTACAAGAATGGTCACGAAAAAGACCACGTTCGCTACGAAGCACAGTATGACCTTTCGGCAGACTATCATGTATATGCTATGGAATGGGATAAAGACGAAATGATTTTCTATTTTGACGGCAAAGAAGTTATGCGTTGCCCCACTTTAGACCATGTTCCCGTTTATCCGCTTTTATCCTCTGCTATCATGGTAAATTGCGGTGAAATGCGCAACTATCCGGCAGACGGTAAAGCACAGATTGTAGACTATGTTCGCATCTGGCAAAGACCTGCCGATGCAGAAAATCCGCAAATCACCATGTTTGGTGAGGTTGTGGAAGGCTTAGGACCTGCAGAGGCTTACCCGACAAAAACTGCTGAACAATAAATTACAAAACGGGTCGCTACATGCGACCCGTTCTATCCTTAAGGAGGAAATTCAATGAAAAAATGTATAGCATTTTTGGTATTGCTTTGTCTGCTTCTGGCATGCATTCCTGTTTTTGCAGACGAAGCACCTGTTGATGACGGCATGATTCACGATCCCCTCTCCGGTTATGTTTCGGTTAAGGGGAACTGGACATTCAGTTCCCGATTAAAGGGACCCATGGCGGATGCACCCCACTCCATGTGGATTGCAGGCGCAGGTGAAGAGGCAACCGTTACCTACTACCCCGGCATTACAAAAGCGGGCAATGTGCGTGTTCAACTTTATCTTTTATACTGGAACAAATACCAGACCACCGATGTTTTGTATGAAGTGCATCACAACGGCAAAGTAGACAGTTTCCATATTGACTTGTCTGCAGTAGAAAAAGATGGCTGGCGTGACATCGGTACCTTTGATTTTTCAGGCAATCCCGAAGAGGAATTTGTACGTTTAATATGCCAGGGCGTTGGTGACGAAATGACCAACAACCGTGCCTCTACCGTTGCGTTTGAAGCATTAAACGAAGCAGGTGAAATAGAAAAGACCTACTATGTATCTCCTCAAATGAGTGCAGATGTACTCTTAAATGCCGCAAAAAGCTTTTTTGCGCCCATGGACAATTTTGATGATATGACAGAACATTGGGCAAACTATGATGTGGAATACATGGCATCTAAAGGCATGGTACAGGGCGTAGCTGAAAAAACATTTGATCCGGAAGCACAAATCACAAGAGCAGAATACATCACTATTTTAGACAGAGCAATGGGCTATGAACTGATCACAGGTGAAAGCTATACAGATATTCCGTCAGATGCCTGGTATGCAACCTATGTAGCAACCGCTAAAGCAAACGGATTACTTAACGGCTTGCCCACAGAAGATGGTTTTAAGCCTGACCAACCCATCACCCGTGAGGAAATGGCACTGATCACCTGCAACGCGATTCGTGCAATCGGCAAAAATGATCAATGGGTAGAAACCATGCCTGAAAAGTGGGATACTTTTACAGATACTGAAACCGTATCCGAATGGGCAAAAGAATCTTTGCAGTACATGGTTCAGGCGGGATTGATTCAAGGTGTATCCGACACTTTAATCGCACCACAGGAAACTGCAACCCGTGCGCAAGCCACCGTGATTTTAAAACGGTTTATGGAGATGTGTGTATGGTCAGGTCCCCCGGCAGATGAGGACTGGGTATTAACCTTTAACGATGAATTTAACGGTGACAGTTTAGATTGGTCGGTATGGACATCCATGTCCGGGTTGCGCGGCGCATATTCCAGATGGCCTGAAAACGCCGTTGTAAAAGACGGTGCGTTGCATTTAATGATTTTAAAGGGCACACCCGAACAGCAAGCGGCATGGACATCGGGAAGTGTTTATGTGCGTCACGAGGTATTCCGTCAGGCGTATGGATATTGGGAAGCCAGATTTAAACTTCCGAAGGTACCTACCGTAAACAATTCTTTCTGGGTGCACTCCGGCTTTGTACCCGAAACCGCAGAAGACGAAACATTAAAGTTTGAATTTGACATCAACGAGGGCAAATTCCCCAACCTGGTGGACGTAACCTATCATCACTATAAAAACGGACATGAAAGAGATTTCATTGAATACAAGGCGAAATACGATTTATCTGCAGACTATCACACCTACGCATTAAAATGGACTCCCGAAGAGGTTATTTTCTATTTTGACGGCGAAGAATTGCTTCGGGCAGATAATTTAGAGCATTTGCCGGTGTTCCCGTTCCTGTCCAACGCAGTCCCCGGCGGACTGGCTGAATCCGAAAACTTCCCCATTGAAGGACAGGCACAAGTTGTAGATTACGTTCGCGTATGGCAAATGCCTGAATATGCAGAAAATCCTGAGTTTACCCGACACGGTAAGATTGTAGAAGGATTAAAGGCGACCGACCCATATCCCAGCGAAGTTTTACAATAATATAAAAAAATCCCGAAACGAATTCGTTTCGGGATTTAATTTTACAGTTCATAAACATGAGAAATAGGCGTAAATCCGGTATCTTCTTCCCACAGCATAATTTTATAGCTGTTATTTGCATTCTGCAGAACAAAGGTTTCGGTTTTGGAAGCCTTTTTCTGTTGTACATTTTTCAAGAATCCGTTTGAATCATATTCTGCAAAAATCAGTTTACCTGATTGATTTTCCGCAAAGTCCGAAAGAGTAACCGTAACAGAAGCATTTTGTTGCGTAACCGAAACCTCGGGACGTAACCAGTTTAACCGAACGCCTGCAACGCGCAACGTTCCGTTCTCTCTCCTTGAAAGCAACAATGCAAACTCTTCATTGGCTTCAAGCTCGTATGTGCCCACATCATACCAACCTGCCACACCTGTTTTTTCGTTCAGAAGGAAAGATTTCTGTTCTTTGTCGGTATACACGGTCACTAACGCCTCAGGGGTACTGTTTTCATGCACCGCAGAGCAGAATTGCAGGTTGTATACACCTGTCTCGGGGACTTTCTTAACCCACGCGGATCGTCCTGACCCCTGATTGTAATAGTTTGGAATAGAAACACTCGATTTCTTCCATTCACCCTCTTTTAAAGCATCATTGATACCGTATTCTGTGGTGCTGAGCGTCGAAACCGTCTCGCTTAAAGCAGGCTTTCTGATTTCCACACTGTGCTGTGCGGTCAGCAAATCAATAATCAAGGTCGTCAAAGTTGCTTCGTTCAGCGAATCAAAGCCTTTTGCAAGGTACAGGTACTCATCCTGCCATATTGCCTTTGCGCCGGTTTGCGAAAGAACTTCACTTAAAGAAATGTATGCATCATTTTCAGGAAGTGTAAGCCCAAATTCAGTGCACTCTTCGAGCAAAACACAAGGGATATAATACGCACCGTCTTTTTCATGCAAGGTTATATTTTTATTCTCGGGATCTGCAAAATAAACCTGACCTTTATAGCACATACGCATGTCATTCAGCTTGAATAGAGGTGTATAATACATTTGGCTCGTGGCTTCAGGTACAATGTTGATTTCCTGAAAACGCATGGTCCCCTTGGTCGAGCCGGGCGAAAGTTTGATTTTAACTATATCGTCTTTTTCAAGCTGAACTTTCCCTGCAACGGTCCAACCTTCCTCAACATTTACGGTCTGAAGCAAAAAGCTCTCTTTTTCTTCTTCGTTTACATAGATGGTGTATTTTTGCTTTTCCATCGTGCTTTCGTGATCCAAACGATACACCTCAAGATTATACATTCCGCTTTCTGTTGCTTTGTATTCCCATTCAAGGGCATTCTCTGCGGAGTAATAAGCAAATACAGCACCTTCACCTATGCCGGACTCTTGCCAGTTACCGACAACAGAAGTTGCCTTGTCAAAGTCCATAGCACCCTTACGGTAGTTTTTTTCGCCCGACTGAGAGGTGCGGAAATTGTAACGTTCATAATCAGGTGTTGCAGTCTGGTCATAAGTTATGCCATCCTGGATATAGAATGCTAAATTATCTACCATCAAAAACTTTTCGCCTGTTTCGGAAGAAGATTCAATGGCAACATAAGCGTAACCGTCAATTTCGATATCCGAAATGGACAACTCGGTCCACTCGGCAAGCCTTGGAATTGTTTTTTCAGCAATCACACTTCCGTCTTTGTCATAAATAACCATGCGCGCAGTTTCAGGTACATTTTCTGCCTTAAACATACCGGAAAAAGTGTATTTACCCGGAAGCAGACATTTCATTTCGTGTCCTGCAAAGGTAGAAAACGGTTCTTCACTCCCTTGTACCATACATTGAACGCCTTCATACGCATCCAATGTGCTGCAGCTTCGGGTTGCCTCCACATCTCCCTTTACATAAAAGCAACGGGGATACAATTCGTTTGTAGCCTGTCGGTCATACTCAAAATGTCCGTTTCCCAAAAGATTTAAGCCTTTGATGGGCATCTGATAATACCGCATATAATCAAACTCCGAGTAGCCCGGAAGTAAAGTATCGTCAATCTTATCTTCCCTGCCCTCAGGTTGCGCCAAAGCGGTCAGCCACATGAATGATGGTCCATATACACCAAAATTATAATGCGTACCAACCAATTCACCGTTAATATAGTAATTCATACGGTCGGGTAACCATTCAAAGCCGGCAATAAAGAAGTCCTCGCCACTGTCAATTTCTTCATAATGGAATCGTGGAATCTGTCTTTCCCCTTTTGCCCAGTTGAAATACGAGCCAATGGATATATCCGTGGAAGAATGCGAATTAATTTCAAAGCCGTCAATTTCAACCGTGTTGCTTTTCTGCGGTATATTTGCGGGTCGTCCGTCCGATTCGCTGAAGCCGTGCATCCAGAACGAAGTATGTAAAGCACCTGTGTCCTTAAATACTTTTGCACGGGTTTCGTAATAGCCGTAGCCCATGGAAAATTTGCTGATAACACCACCACAGTAATAGGTGCCGTCTTCTTTTGTGTAATCAATATAAAGCATACCATCCGCAACGCGAACATTCTCAGGACGGTTTACACCACCCGTTTTAGTGTTGGTACGGTATGCCCAATCATCCGTATTCAATGCGTCACCGTCAAATTCATCGGTATATACCAATGTATAATTTTCGTTAGGCGGTGCAGCATGCGTTACAACTGCAACAGCAAGCACCATGCACATAACAAGTGCTAAAAAAACAATCTTTTTCATATTTCCAATCGTTCTCCTATCTTTTTCTCCTAAGTATATCATAGCATAAAATTCAAAATCTTTCTTTGCAAATATTGTTGTAAACGTTGCATTTCTTGCGTTTTTTATATATATTCTTTTACAAATAATATTTTATAAATTCTTGACATCCAATTCACCGCATGGTAAAATGACAAAAAAGGAGTGATTTCATGTACAACAAAATACGATTTGACCGTGCTGCGTCCCTTTGGGAAGAGGCACTCCCTATCGGCAACGGAAGCTTTGGCGCTATGGTTTGGGGCGGTCCCGATATACATCGTTATTCAATAAATGCTGATACCTTCTGGAGCAATTCGGTGCGTGATGATTCGGTACCAAACCGTGCTGCACAAATCAAAAAGCACCGCGAGTTGATTGAAAGCAGACAGTTCGTGGAAGCCGAAAAACAGGCGTGGGATGAATTGGAATGCTTAAATCCCAGCGCACTTTATATGCCGCTTGGTGACATTGTGATGGAAAAAATAAGCGGTGCTGCTTTAAAAGGCTGTGTAAGGGAGTTGAATTTGCAAACCGCAACAGTAGAAGAAACCTACAGCTATTACTATCCCCGCAAGCACACCTGTCGCACTTACATTGCAAAGGATGCAGATGTATTGGTCAGCGAACTTCACTTTGATTATGCTTTGTCTTATGCCGTTTCTTTTACCAATCATTTGCCAAAAACGGTAAAAAGCGACGAAGACGGACTTTGTTTTATATTCTCCGCTCCCGACAACGCACGCTCTGTTCCGATTATCGGCGAACCGAAAAAGCAAACCATTTCTGCAGGTGTGTATATCAAGGTTATCACCGATGGTACACTTTCCGTTCACAATAACGAATTTTTTATACAAAATGCAACGCACATAGTCTTGCTTGCTGCAACCGAAACCAATTTTGTGGCATGGAACAAATATCCTGACAAAGAAAAAGACCTTTTCGGCATTACAAAAGCAAAAATTGAAAAAGCACTCGAAACCGGGCTTGACAAGGTATACGAAGAACATGTTCAAGCACACCGCGCTTTATATGACAGAGTTACCTTAGAGCTTCCCTTTACTAAGCCCGATACATTTACTGCAGACGCTGAGCGTTTTGAGGCTTCTAACGAAGCGATTGAACTGATGTTTAATTTCGGCCGTTATCTTTTGATCACCTCCTCTGCTCCCGGTGCACAGCCTGCGAATTTACAGGGCATTTGGAACAACAAATTCATTCCGCCCTGGTGCTCGGGATACACCTCAAACATCAATCTGGAAATGAATTACTGGCTGGCAGAGCCTGCAAACCTCTCGGAATGCCATGAGCCTTTGATGCAGATGTTAAGAGAGCTTAGAGAGGCAGGAAAACAATCCGCAAGAGATTACTACGACTGCGGTGGCTGGGTAGCACACCACAACATTGATATCTGGCGCAAGTGTTCTCCGGCAGACGGATACCCACAGCATGCCGTATGGCCCATGGGCAGCGGCTGGTTGTGCGAGCATTTGTGGACACATTACGCTTACACACAGGACGAAGATTTCCTGAAAGAAACGGCGTACCCCATTACCAAAGAAGCGGTACAGTTCTATTTAGATTTTCTTTACGAGGACAAAAACGGTCAACTGGTCACCATCCCGTCCGTGTCTCCCGAAAATGCCTACGATATTGACGGCAACCGTGTGGCAGTAACTAAAATGTGTGCCATGGACAAGGGCATTTTGTTCGAATTGTTTGAAAATTTCATGAAAATGACTGAAATTTTAGGCATTTCGGACGATTTTACCGAAAAAGTAAAAGCTTCGTATTCAAAACTTGCCCCCTATAAAATCGGTTCGGACGGCAGACTTTTGGAATGGGACGAAGAGTTTATTGAAATCGAAAAAGGACACAGACATTTGTCGCACCTTTATGGCTTATACCCGGGCAACACATTAGTGCGTGACGAAAAGCTGAAAGAGGCTGCAAAGCGCTCCCTTGAATGCCGTCTGGAAAACGGCGGCGGACACACCGGCTGGAGCTGTGGTTGGATTATTTTGCTTTGGGCAGCCCTGAAAAATGGCGAAAAAGCAAAACAATATGTGGATCATCTTCTTCAAAAATCTTCTTTCCCGAATTTGTTTGACGCACATCCGCCCTTCCAGATTGACGGAAACTTTGCTTTTTCAACCGGCATCATCCATATGCTGATGCAAAGCCGTTTTGAAAATGACGAGATTGTGCTTGACCTGCTCCCTGCCTGCCCGAATAAATGGAACAAGGGCGCGTTAAAAGGTGTTTGTGCTGTAGGCGGTCTTACTGTGGATTTAGAGTGGAACGAACAAAATGTAACCGTGAAAATCCAGTCCGACACACCGAAAAAAGTACATATTCTCTGTGGCGATAAAAAAGCTTCTGTCCTTGTTGACGGAACGCTCACAAAAAGCTTATAATAAAAACAAGGCTACCATAAGGTAGCCTTGTTTTAGTTTGTTTTGTTTATTGAATCTGAATTTCAAACACACGGGTTTCGGGATTGAAAGCAGCTGTACCGAATGCCAAAAGTTCATCTGCCTGAATTACAATTCCGCCATTCACCTTATACGTGTTTGCCAATTTCCCGTTTATATAAACCGGATTCTTGTTTTCCGATACCGGAAAATAATCCTGATTGATATCATTTCGGGCAGATACACCTGTAAAGTCCGTTTTACTGCTTCGCTCCAAAAATCTGTCATCACCATTTTGAGTTACGGCAAAACCATAATTAGGAAGCATGTACAACGGAATATACTGATTACCCGCAATAGCAAAACTGTCTACCATAATGCCGTTAATAGAGCAACGAATGTCGGTAGGCTCTGTATATTTAGTCGGGTCGGTAAGAATGGTTGCTGTATTGGTCTCATCATCCCACAATACGGTGTAGCCTAAATTTTCCGAAAGGAACCGCAAAGGCACATAGGTTTTGTCGTTAATCAGTCGAGCAGGCACATCCATAATTTCAGCTTCACCATTCACGGTTGCATTTACATTATCAATACCAAAAACAATAGTATTTTCTCCATTGGATGCTGTTGCAGTCATGGTCTCTTCATCCCATGTAACGGTATCACCCATTTGTTCAAACAGAAAACGCATTGGTACTAATGTTCTGTCATTTTCTACAACAGGAGATTGATCAAAGCATAATATTCTCCCATTCAAAACCACATAAATGGCCGGAGCCGGATCAAATTTATATTTATATAATGTATCTCCTGTTTCTACCATAACATAGCCATTTGCGTACCATATGTTGCTGTCAACCCTAATTTCAGACAAAATACTTCTTTCAAGCATTTCCGGCACTCTGGTAAAATAAACGCCATCCAAAGAGACGCAATGGTACATACTTTGTTGTAATATATAATAAGTGCCACACCAATCTGTTAAACCTTGTATTTGTTCGCTCTCATAAATCTTTTGATATTTGGAAAATCTATCTTTGAACTCGTATTTTATGCCATCAAAACCAAAAGTATCATAGCTGTCACTTGACTCAATATTTTCAAAATCCCTTGTCCTGAAATAGGTGTACTTAAAGTCAGACGAATCAATTGTGTTGGATGGATATTGTGGCGATATCCGTTCCATAGTTACATAATGAAACATCCCATCCCGGAAACCATATCGAATAATAGCTCCTGGGTGTTCTATTGTTTTTAATATGTTGAAATTTTCGTCCAGAATATAAAATGGGGATGTATAGTTACTGCTGTCAAAAAGATAGTCCTGTCCGGGTAAATATGTCGATATAGACAAGTATACAGATTTCTCCTTAAGCCAGATTAAATCCATTTTCTTCCACTGAGAATATTGCTCAATCTTTTCCAAGGAAAATCCGTCAACATCCACATACCAAAGCTCAAACTCGTCCGTTTCTTCGTTATATTCTTTGTGCAATACTTCTTTTCCGGTCCACACCTGTGTGCCGGGATATCTTTCTGCCTCTTCCTTTGTTATCACTTCAACATCTTCATTGCTTATCCGTGGTACATCTGCAAATACCACCTCAGCAGAAAAGATGCAACTTATGAAAAACAAAATAAATGTTAACATAATTTCTCTCTTCATAAGAGCGCCCCCTTTATGCAAGATTAGTATAGTACAGTTTTTTATTTTTGTCAACAATTCGGAACAAACGTTGCGTTTTAGGGAGCAATCGTATAATTAAATCTAAAAAAGTCAGATTTTGCAAATTTGTCCCGCTTCAGGGTTAGCAATTTTTCATAAATTCGTGAATATAACATAAATTGATTGACAGAAATTCTGTTTTGTGATAGGATTAACTCATCAAAAAACGGGAGGAAATACTATGCAGATTGTTCCGAAACCAAAACAGTATTCCGAAAACGGCAGGATAACCATTCCGCCTGAAATTACGGCAGACGAGACACTTTTATTTTGTGTAAAGGCGTTTTCACGCATGGTTAAAAAGCTGTATGGCATTTACTTAAATCAGGGTGACAACGGCATTAAGCTTTGCTGTAAGGCTGATTTGCCTGCTGATGCATATGAAATAGACGGTGCGACCATTTTTGCATCTTCTCCCGAGGGTGCAAGATACGGCTTAGCCTCGCTTTTACAGTTGATGGAGGTCAATGAAGATAAAAGCATTACCCTTGTCAATGCAAAATTCGCAGAAAAGCCCGATAAAGATTTCCGCGGATTTATGTCTGACCTTGCACGGCAATGGCATCCGGTTGAGGTCATTATTGAATACATTGATTTGTGCTATATCAACAAGATTAAATATCTGCAGCTGCATTTTACTGACAATCCCAGCTGGACATTGCCCTTTGATGCGTTCCCAAAAGCTGCAACACCGGGCAGAAGCTACACCAAGCAGGAAATTGCATTTATTGTAGAATATGCGCACGAGGCAGGCGTGGAATTGGTGCCCGAATTTGAGGGCATCGGACACTCGGAAGCCTTGATTGATACATATCCTGAGCTGTTTGGTAATGTATTCGAGGACGAAATGGACAACCGTGCCGCAGTGAGTGCCCACGCAGATGCTTTGCGTGCCGCAAAAGACAGACTAATGTGCATCGGCAGACCCGATATTTTCCAAAACATCCGTGCATTTTTAAAGGAAATCTGCGAAACGTTTGTGTATTCAAAATACATTCATGTGGGCTGTGACGAAGCGCGCCACGAAAACTGGGCAAAATGCACCCTATGCAAAGCGTATATGGAAAAACATAATATTCCCACTACCCTTGCCCTTTACAGCCACTTTGTAAAAAAGGTCACCGACATCTGCTTAGAGCTTGGCAAAACGCCAATCGTGTGGGAGGGCTTCCCCAGAGAAGGGGCAGACGACATTTCAAGAGACGTAATTGTTATGGAATTTGAAAGCTATTACCAGTTAGCGCCCGACCTGTTAGAACAAGGCTTTCGCGTAATCAACACCTCCTGGAAGCCTATGTACATTCTTCCGCCCTCCAGAAAGGACAGACAATGGACCGTTATCGAAAAGGACTGGAACGTACACAACTGGCAGCATTTTGCTGACTTTTCACCGGCATTCAAAAACCCCATCAATGTTACGCCCACCGACATGGTTTTAGGCGGTATGCTTTGTCAATGGGAATGCACGCCCGAGCAGGAAAAAGGAAGCTTTCTTACCAATCTGCCCATGGCTGCAGACCGCTTATGGAACGAAAAAAGCTACTATTCGGCAGAGGAATTTGAATCCGCGTGCAAAAAGCTTCGCTCACTCCAAAGCAAACTTACCCAATAATACAAAAGGAGAAGCTTATGGCATTTGAAATCATTGATTTTCATACACACCCCTTTACCTGTGCAGAAAATAACATCTGTGCGCACAAGGATGTGTGTGACATGGACATTCAAAAAACAAAAGAAGAATTCCTAAGCTTTGGGGTTTCAAAAATCTGTGGTTCTGTGGTATCGACCCAAAAGCCTGAAGACGGAAATTATTTATCCAAAATCAAAAAGAATAACGATGATGCATTACGTTTGAAAGAAATCTACGGTTCGTTTTATGTGCCGGGTTTTCATGTACATCCGAAATTCGTGGATGAATCGGTTAAAGAAATTCACAGAATGCACGAAAAGGGCATCCGACTAATCGGCGAACTGGTTCCGTATCTTGATGGTTGGGATTCTTATGCATGCGACGAATTTTCCTGTATTTTAGAGGAAGCACAAAAGTTTAATATGGTGGTAAGCTTTCATTCTTCAGCTGACGAAGACGGCATGGATGCACTTGTTAAAAGGCATCCGAATGTAACCTTTGTGGCAGCACATCCGGGAGAATACAACCATGTTATGCGTCATTTAGAGCGCATGAAAATGAGTGAAAACTATTACCTGGATTTATCGGGCACGGGACTCTTTCGTTACGGCGTGCTCAGAAAATTGATTGACAAAAGCAGTGCAGAACGTATTTTGTACGGTTCGGACTATCCCATCTGTAACACGTCAATGTTCTTAGGCGGTGTGCTTTGGGATAACCGCATTAAAGACAGCGAAAAAGAAATGATTCTTTCAGGAAACGCAAAACGTATACTTGGCATAAAATAAAAAAACAGCCTTGCATTGCAAGGCTGTTTTTATGCTTAGTTTAAGCCCATAGATTTTAAGTAATCGTAGCTCTTTTTAAGATTTACGAACGGGTCTTCGCCATAAGAATTATCCTGTTCTACAAACGCAAATTCTACGCCTAAGTCCAAAGAGGTCTGAATGATTTTTTCAAAATCCAGTTCACCGTGGCCAACAGGCGCGAATCTCTTTTCGCCGTCGGGCATTGTGATTAAATCTTTGTAATGCACGCAGGGAATTCTACCTTTAAAGCGGTTAAATTCCGAAATAACATCCTCGCCGCCGCGAACAATCCAATGGGTATCCAATGTAAAGCCCATCAAATCTGCCGGGAATTCATCTTTTAAGAAATCCATAGCACGTTTGCCGTTTACATCCATGTATTCTTTGTCATGGTTATGGTACATATAGTACGCACCGTTTTCCTGTAAGATTTTAAGTGCCGGCAACGCCTTTTCTTTAAATTCTTCCCAGTAACCGTTGTTTTGTTCACTAACGCTGTCCCAAAGATGCGGCATTGAGCCAAGGCCAACATATTTGCAACCAAAAATTTTGTGATCCTCTGCCACTTTTTTTGCATCCGCTACCACGGCATCAAATGCAAAATGTGTTAAATCACAAGTCAAGCCATTCTTTTTCAGTTCATCACGAAGCCATTCAGGCTCGTATGCGCAGGTACCCGAAACCTGCACAGAGGTATAACCGATATCTGCTACCTTTTTTAAGGTTTCGGAAAAATCTTCTAAAGTTTTGGTGTAATCATGTACAGTGTAAAGCTGTGCACCAATTTTCATAATACATCTTCTCCTTTGCATTTTTTCTTATTTTAATTGTACCACAAATCAGGAATATGTCAAGGTATTTTTCTTTCTTGACAAAGAATTTTTGCTGTGCTAAAATGACAATATCGAACAAAGGAGGAAAAGCAAATGTTAAACTATTCCGCATACATAAATACTGCATCCGACACCGTCTGCAAAGACATTGTCACCGTTTACGAAAAAGCCTCGGATAACGGTGTTACCGCTGTTTTTATTGACGCAATTGCTCCAAACAGTATTGGAATCGGTGAAGATTATACCATTCATCCCGATAAAGGTGTTGTGGCAGATGTTGCGATAAACGCCGATATCAAAAGCTGTATGGCAAACTACAGAAGATGCGAATACTGGTGTGCACCGTATTTTGCAGACAACACAAAGAATTTGCCCGACGAAACACAGCTTTTGATTATAAAGCTTAAAACCAATGAATTTTTGGTTGTTGTACCCGTGGTGAACGACAAATACAAGTCGGTTATCCGCGGTAAATCCGAATCAGAGTTTTCGGTGCGTTGCTTTTCCCACTACGAGGGCCTTTTTGACTGCAAAGGCTTATCCTTCTTGTACGCAGTTGGTAAAAACCCCTTTGAGCTTACCGAAAAATGTGTTAAAACAGCTCTTGAAATTTTAAACAACGGCACAAGACACCGTCACGACAGAAGATACCCTGCTATTTTTGATACCTTAGGCTGGTGTAGCTGGGATGCGATGCAAATCCGTGTCAGCGAAGAGGGCTTGCTTGAAAAGTGCGAAGAATTTAAAGAAAAAAACATTCCCGTAAAATGGGCAATTCTTGATGATATGTGGATGGAAGTGCATAGCTTCTACGGAAAAGAGTATGCAAATTTCGGGGAAATGGTAACCCTTATGCATCGGTCTGCACTCTCCCACTTTGACGCCGACCCCATACGTTTTCCGAACGGTTTAAAGCACACCATTGATAAAATAAAGGAATATGGCATAAGTGTTGGCTTGTGGCATCCCACCACAGGCTACTGGCGCGGTATCGAAAAGGACGGTGAAGCTTACCGCCGTTTAAAAGATTGCCTGATAAAGACTAAAAACCACCTATATGTCCCCGACTGGCACACCGAAAAATCCTATATGTATTACAAAACCATTCACGATTTTTATAAAAAGTGTGGTGCGGAATTTGTAAAAATTGACAACCAATCTATGTCAAACCGTTATTATAACGGCTTAGCACCTGTCGGGCAGGTTGCAAAGGAATTCCATGACGGTATGGAAGCCTCGGTGGGTGAACATTTTGATAACCAAATGATTAACTGCATGGGTATGGCAAGCGAGGATATGTGGACAAGAACCGTAAGCCCCATTTCCAGAACCTCGGGCGATTTCCAACCCGAAAACAAAGAGTGGTTCCAAAAACACATTTTGCAATGTGCCTATAATTCTATTTTGCAGGGACAGTTTTACTGGTGCGACTGGGATATGTGGTGGACAGATGACGGTCAGGCATCCAAAAACAGCCTGATGCGTGCGGTAAGTGGCGGTCCGATTTACATCAGCGACAAAATCAATCGTAGCAATGCTGACCTTTTAAAACCGCTTGCACTTGACAATGGTCAGATTCTCCGTTGCGACCGACCGGGCGTGCCTGCCATGGATTGCGTAACCGAAGACTGTACAATAAACGGCAAGGCTTTAAAAGTACAAAACATTGCAGGTGAACATGGCGTGCTTGCGGTTTTGAACATTGATAACGACGAAAAAGCGGTTACCGCAACCATTTGCATTGAAGATGTTGACGGATTAAAAGGTGAAGAATATGCGGTTTACGAGCATTTTTCCAAATCGCTTACTTTCTTAAAGCCGGGCGAAAGCTTTGAAGTGACTCTCGCCTCTCCCGATGCATACAAGCTATACATTTTCGCACCTGTAAAGGACGGCTTTGCAGTAATCGGCAGAACCGACAAATTTATTTCACCTAAAACCATAAAGTATGTTCATAACAAGGAAGTTGTACTTACAGAAGAGGGGCCTTACGCCTATGTAGAAAACGGAAAACTCATTTTTAAATAAAGCAAAAGTGCAGTCAATCTGACTGCACTATTTTTTACAAACATGTGGTTTTTCGTGCCACCACATCAATTCTCCGCATTTTTCGCAGAGATTTTCCTTTGTTTGCCGGTCTGCCCAGGCTCTTGCTCCGATTTGCTTCATCTCATTTAAATCTCTGATGATGTTTTCGTGATGGCAAATGCCGTTTACAATGTGAATTTTGCTGAAATCGAAAAGTCTCTGACACGGAAACGCACTGCATTCAAAGCAGTATGTTACACCGTGTTCTTTCGAGCAAGTGCGAAAACCGGGAACGCACTCTACACAGTTGCTTCTGACCTTATCGGAAAGACAACCGTGACACGCCTCCGGATAGCTCGGACAAGTCCCGCAAAACAAACCGCAGATACCCACCGCTTTTTCATCGGGTTTTCTCATTTTTATCTTCCCCCTTTTTTTACTTAGTATACAACTGTTATAAACACAGAATTATCGCTGCCATAGGCTTCACATCCCTTAGGCTGCATCCATTCCGCTGCCATCACAACCGCCTTTCCCTCTTTATAGGGCGCAACGCAAAAATTTCCGAGTCTTGCGCCTCTTTCTTTCACAACTACAAATTCGCTGTCCTTTAAAAGACGCATATTTTCAACCTTAGCTGCAAACAAGGGTGCTCTGTGGCGAAATACATGGTCATTATCCGCTCCTCGTCTTGTGTACACCAGATAAAGCGCATCACGAACTTGCATAAAATGCTGTTGGGTGTTGTAATTCTGTAAAATACTTCCATCCTCCCATTTCCAGAGCTGAAGATTTTTATAATGCAATCCGTCCTCACTTTCGGCAACCATACCGCATTCATCATTGCGAAGCGTCATGTAGTAAACACCGTTATGAAAAACAATGGATGGTTCATAAAGGCCTCTGCCTATTTGGGCGGTAATAGAATTTCCCATTTCCAGAAGCTTTACATTTTCTCCGTCAAAGGCGCAACGAATAACCATGGAATGATAATACTTTTCGTCCGCTTTTTTATAGTACACCGGAATAAGCAAATCACCGTTTGCAAGCTCTATACTTTGTCCGCTGCCGTTTCCGCAATCGAAATACCCCTCGGGCATTTCAAGAAACTTCATTCTAGAAAATGTCTGCGATTTTTCATCATAAATGCTGTAAAAGGTATATCTTCTGTTGTCAGCAGATGTCATCGCACCCTTTTCATACGCTGTAGTATGACCAAGCAAAAGAATTTTTCCTGTTTTTTTGTGATACATCGGCGTTGCATCGCAGCCAACCGTTATTGTATTTCCCTCCTCGATAGGCGCAAGTCCTGCCTGCGGTTTAAAAGGGCTCCAGGTTTTACCCCCGTCTGAGCTTAAACTTGAATAAAGTCCGGAAAAAAGATCACATCCGTCCACACTCAAATATTGCGCTGTTGCCAGCATAAAAGCATCGGTATAACAGCACCGTGCGTGTACAAAACACTGTTTTCCGTCATATCCGTTTTCAATTACATAGGTTTCACAGTTCACTCCCAATCACCCTCTTCCTTTCTGTAACCAGTATAACAGATTCAAACATTTCTTGCAATAAAAAAACAGACATTTTTGAAAGAAAATGTCTGTTTTACCATATTTATTTTCCTAAAAGCTTATGTACATACGGCCATGCGTCGTCTGCATAAAAGCGATGTCCGCCGTTTCCTTTAACCAGTACGCAGTTTTCTTCTTTACCCATGGAAGCATAGGCGTTTTTACCGTCATTAAATACTTTTTCTGCCGCCTGAACCGGGAAAATCGTATCTTCCAAGCCCGAAACCTGTATAAATGGCTTCGGATACGCCATCGCCATCAAATCGCCCATATCAAAGTATTCTGCAATATGCGGAACATAATTGCACGCACAATGACGCATTGCACCGATGGAATCTTTATATGTACACATTGCACAAGACGGCATAGCAAGCTTAATTCTGTCCTCTAACGCCGAAACATAAGCGGTTGCCGTACCGCCGCCGGAGTTTCCCATGCAACAAACAGTGTTTACATCTACTTTATCCGAAAAATCCTTTTCCAGAACGTCAATCAAACGGCAAACATCCCACACTCTTTCGCCAACTGTGGTTCTGCCCATCAAAAGAGCAGTCAGTGCAGGCTCAAAGCATTTCGGTCCGGTTTCGTCACCGCCGCATTCACCAAAGTTTCTCTGTTCTAAGGCGATTGCCGCAAAGCCTTCTTTTACCGCACGCACACAAAAATCTCTGTCGCCTCCGCTGATGGTAATTTCGTCTCCCTCAAACTTAGGTCTGCCTAACGAGATGTGCATCCCCTTAGAGTGCCCCTGCAGACAAATCATAACAGGCGGATTTTCAATGCCGTCCGGCAAAAGCAAATGGCAAGGCACACGGTATCCCGCTTCAGACTGAAAATTAAAACGGATTTCGGTTGCCCCCTCTATTTTCTGCTCATATTCGATGACTGTTTCAGGCAAAACATATGAAAATTTATCCATACCCAAAAGCTTTTTTAACTTTTCTCTGGCAACCGGCTGCCATGCGGAAAGATTTCCGTCATACGGCATAGACGGTGTTTGTTCCTGCACTTTTTCTTTTAAATACTCGTATGCTGTTTTCATAATTCCAAAACAACCTCCTTTAACAAATATTCGCTTCATATTAGCACATTTTTCACGCCTTGTCAAGTAAAAAGGAATACCCGGAAACGGCTATTCCTTGTTTATTCAGCTGTTCAGCAAAATGACCGATAAAACACCAGTACAAATGCCTGCAATCTGCAAAAGCGTAAATTTTTCTTTGAACATGAATCGGGATGCTAAAACGCTGAACAGCGTGCCGTAGATTGCATCTAACGGGAACATAATCATAGCATCCACTCTTGCGGCAACAAATAAGCAAACATACTGCATCGCTGCCACGCAAATGCCCGCCAGAGAACCATAGAATACTTTTGCAGAAGTTTTTTCCCGGTCTTTGCCGGCTTTCTTTTTATGTATGAAGCCGTTTATAATCATCAGCACCAAAAACACCACAAACGCAACCGCCAATGCATCGGCAACCATTTCATTCTGATACTGATTGGGGAAATGTGTCTGGTGCATTTTATTAATTACCAACAAACCGCCATTGCAAATGAACGAAATGCACACATATAATGGCCAGCCTTTTTGGGTTGTTTTATCTTCATCATCCTTCTTGTTAATCAGCAACATAGAAACGAGCAGCAAAAGGATACCGGCAATCCGCATGACTCCCAAAGCTTCATTTAAAAAGAACAAGCCGTAAAAGCAGGGTATTACAATTGCATACGAGCAAATAAGTGATGTTAACGCAAGCGGTCCTGCAGACAAAGCCTTGTAATCGGATATCATACCCACAAGATAAAAAACAGCATATGCCATTGCATAATAAAAAGTTGGCAGATGGAAACGCAGACTAAAGCCTGACATCACAAGCATTAAAAGTATGCCTGAAATACTTTGTACTGCATTAAAAGCAAAAATGTTTACCTTCTTTTCTCCTTTGGAGGATTGCTTGATGAATGCACAGCGAATAACCGACAAAAGCGGAATCAGCGGAATCAACAACATAGCCATAGTTAACTCTCCTTAATTTATTTTTTCAAAAGTTGCACCGGCATTTAAGGTGATTTCACCGAGTTTAAAACCGATTGCGTATTGGGGATTAACCGAAATTTTTAAGACCCGGTTTTGTGCAGAATTGTTTTGTAGCTTCAGATACACCATTTTTCCGTTTTCCACCTTCAGACTGACCGCAATGTTTCCGCTGACCCGGATATCTCTGCAGGAAAACGTTTCCCAGGGTGCATCTATACCGCCTGCTATAAGAATTTCATTTTCGTCCGTTGCACAGGCAAACGCCTCATTCACGGCAGCAACGCAAAGCCCTGCCGGTGAAGGGTAATAATAATTAATCGGGCATCCATCCAGACGGATTTTCTCGGGTAACGCCCCGAGCGAGGATGCCCCGTAACCGAAATGCCGAATCAACTCCATTGCCTTTTGGCTTTCTTTCAGCCGTATATAGCAACGTGCCGTTTTGGAATCATTCCAAGGCCAATGCCTGTATTCTTCCGAAGTGGTGTCATTATCCATGCCCCACGGTGTCTTCCCCACTTCAACTTCTGCATCCATAGATGCTTTTATGTCAAATCCCTTTGGCAAAAATTTATACAACTCTTTCATCGTGCCACCGATATAGGGGGCATTTTCATGGGAAAGAAGCACACCGTCGGCACGCACATTTTTTTGTAGTGCACGATACATTTTTTCAGAAGTTTCTATATAGGTTTCATCCTCTAAAATGATGCCTGCGTAGCGAAACGCCGCTGCAAAAAGCGCTTGTGTAAAGCTGTCCACCTCAACCGCATAGCCGGCTTCGGTCGCAGACTCTACGCTTTTGATGTATGCTACATCTTCTTTTTCAATCAGCATAGAATCCGTATAGAACAAAAGCAATTCTTTAAGCACTTCTTTCAAATCCTCACCGATTGCTTCGGGTTGATACACCCACTCGGAATAAATGGCAACCGCACAGTATGCACTAAAAAGCGGCTTAACCTGCGTAATCCAGTCAAAGGGATCGATATAGTGGGTCACATACGTTCCGTCAGTTGTTGTCCAGCCGTAAAAGGTTGTTCCTTTTACGCCTTTACTGCTGAGTATTTCTCTGCACACATCCGCAAACATAAAATACGAGTGCGTATATGCAAGGGATTCTTTAAAGTTGCCTGCGGTTAAAAACGCATCATGGGCAAAGGACGCATCGTACGCACAGCATATACCGCCCTGCCAGAGATTCGGAAGCATACCCAGACACACAAGTCCGCTTTCGGGATGCTGATGCGCCCTGATAGTATAACGGCTGAGCTCATAAACACCTTTAAGCTTTTCGTCGGGAATTTCAATGCCACAGCTTGAAAAATAGGTTTCCCATCCCAATTTATGCGCCACGTAGAGCACCGAATAGTTTTCTTTTGCTTTTTGCAAAAGCGAAAGATAATCAATCTGCTCTTCCGCGCCCACGCAAATCATTGCGCGTTCCACACAAAAACCGGATTTTACATTTTTATACATTCCCTTTGCGAAAGCACGTTTTTTGTTTTTGCTGTCTGCCGTGATTTCATCAAAGGGTATGGAAGGAATTAATGCACCTTTTCCTCTATAGGCAGACTTTTCCGGCGGTTGGTTTTCGTAGGCAAACAAAAGCATATCCCGCTTCGCATCTGTCGTCACCGCGGAATCATTTGCAAACTGCATACACCGAAAACCTGTATCGGGTGCGCTGATTTCAAAGCCTAAATCCAGTTCCGCACCATCAGGATTTTCAAGAACCGTCACTCTTTCGCACCAAATACTTTCGGCGTTAAGAAAGGCATCAATAGAAATCTTTATGCCTTTTGCAAAGGCAAGAACAGTGTGTGCTGTTGCCGTTTTTGCATCAAAGCTCTGCTCAAAAAACTTAGGCTCTGCAGGCGCGTTATATAAAATCACCTGCACACCTGCACGGATAAGCGGCTGCTGATTGGCAGCATAAGCAGCGGTAGACATTTTGTACCATCCGCAGGGCGCACCCTGATGGGATTCAGCGTGCGTATGTCCGTTTCGGGAAACATAATTGCTTCCGTCATAATTAATCAGCACGCCATCCCTGCCGTTTGCCAAAAGCAACGGATAATATGGTTCATTGGATAAAGGGGTTGCCTTCATAAAATTCTCTCCACTCTTTTTCTTTCATTTATGCTAAGATGCCTGCCGCGCTGTCTTCATCCAAATACAAAACAAAGTCGGGATGTGTTTTTAAAAGGGTTGCAGGGACCAAATTTGTTACTTCTTTGGCTTTAATGGTGTTCTCAATCGCCTCCGCCTTTACTTTATAGGGTACACAGGAAACGATTTTTTTGCACTGCATAATCTGGTATGCAGTCATAGAAACTGCCTGCTTGGGCACATCATTAATGGTAGCAAACCAGCCTTCACCCATCTGCTGCTGCTTGCAACGTTCATTTAAATTAACAATAATATAAGCTTCCCTGGTATCAAAGTCAGCCGGCGGGTCGTTAAAAGCAATGTGCCCGTTTTCGCCAATGCCGATTAACCCGATATCAATGGGTTCTTTGCGGATTTCTTCGGTAAGCTTTGCAATACATTCTTCTGTACCGTCCACAAAATGTGCAGCTTTTAAAGTGCCAACCTTTGCCACAAAACGTTCCTTTAAATATTTTCTGAAAGAAGCACCGTGGGTTTCGGGCAAATCCACATATTCGTCTAAGTGAAACATTTCCACGCAATCCCATTGAATGCCCGGTTCTTTCACCAAAGCTTTCAAGGTATCAAACTGCGATGCACCGGTAGAAAGCACAATTCTTGCACTTCCCTTTTCCGCAATTGCTTCTCTTAACACCTGTGCAGTGTATTTTGCCGCACTTTTGCCCAATTCCTCACTGTTTTTACAAATTCTGATTTCCATAATTTTCCCTCCGTTTTATCTTAATTTTTTTCCGTTTATTATAACTTCTTTTACGGATATGTTTGCATCAAAAAATACTAAATCTGCAAAATATCCGTCTTTGATTGCACCGCGTTTTTCAAGTTTCATGATTTTCGCAGGCGTTTCGCACATCATTTTAACGCATTCCGTAAGGGGTAAGCCTACCTCCTTATGCATCACGCGCATCAGCCGGTCACAGGTGGCAACACTCCCTGCAAAGGCGGACATATCGGTAAGATATGCCACATCATCCTTTTTTACAATGCAGTCCATGCCGTCTGCTTTCGGTCCTAAAACAGACGGACCGCTTTCCTGACAGGCACCGCGCATGGAATCTGTCACCATGCACATTTTGTCCGCACCTTTTATCTTATAGACAAGTTTTAAAAGCTCCACAGGCAAATGCACACCGTCTGCAATAACTTCAACCGTAACATCCTCTTCTAAAAAAGCCGTTTCCACCGCGCCAAGCTTTCGGTACATATTTCGTCTTGTGACACCGTTCATGCCCGAATACAGATGCGTTGCAATTTTGCACCCCATATCCACAAGGGGTTTAATTTCCTCATAAATCCCGTCGGTGTGGGCAAATGCAGACACTATCCCGTTTTCATTCAAGTATGTGCAAAGTGCTTCACTTCCCTCTCGCTCGGGCGCATAGCTGATTCGCTTTAATGTGCCGCAGCTCGCCTTGTTCCACGCCTTATATTCTTCGGGCACGGGCGATTTGATGTATTTTGGATTCTGCGCACCTCTCTGGGCATCCGCGAAATACGGGCCCTCCAGATGCGAGCCTGCAATATAAGGCTTGCCGGGTGCATTTTGCTTCATGGCATCTCTTACATTTTCAACAAATTTCAAAGTATCTTCGAAAGACACGGAAGGCGCGGTAGGATAAATGGTTGTAGTGCCGTGCTTTGCATGGGCGAAGGCCGCATTTAAAACATCTGAAACCGCTCCGTCTGCAAAATCGTATCCGCCGCCGCCATGCACATGAATATCTATGAATCCCGGAGAAACATACAATCCCTTTGCATCTATTTCCGCATCGAAATCCATTTCTTCATCTGTAAGCGCAAGAATTTTTTCATCTTGAATATATAAGCTTTGCCCTTCCACCGGTCGGTCGGTCAAAAAGACAGCATTTTTGATTTTTGTAATCACGGCTTCACTTCCTTTAATTCGTCATAAAATTCCGAAAGCTTCACATTTCGTCCTTCTGCCATGGATGCATTTGCCGCCATGCCGATGCCGATAGACATCATGCCTGCTCTTAAATCTGCCATCTGCGTGATGGGGTCTGTCCTGTCGGGATGGCGGAACAATCTGTCCCGAAGCTCGGTATCTGCACCACCGTGTCCGCCTGCTGTTGTTTGCGGAATGTACATGTTAATAATTTCACCCTTGCGATTGTAGATGGTCAGCGAGCTATTGGATTTAGAGTCATAATTGGCTGCAGTCGCCAAACCGTTCTGTTTGATTTCCATTCTGCCCTCTGTACCGTTTAAAACAAGGTTTAATCCTTCGTAGGGTGAATGCGCCGTAAGAGAATAGCTCATAATCGCACCGCCCGAATATCGCACATTTACGCTTACGCTGTCTTCAATATCAATTTCGTCTGCAAAAACACATTTATCTCTGTAATAACCGTCCACGTCCTCACAATCGCGGTAAATTTTTTTAAGAGAGATTTCTTTATCAATATCCAAAAAGAATTTGCAGGTTTCTTTATGCGGACAGTTTGTGCAACGCTCCGCACGTTCTTCCCGCGTATTGCCGTAAAAACGTCTGGTACCAAACGCCATAACCTCAACCGGGTCTTCTTCCAAATACCAGTTTACCAGGTCAAAATGATGGGTAGATTTATGTACCATAAGCGATCCGGAGTTCTTCCGTTCTCTATGCCATCTTCGGAAATAATCTGCCCCGTGAGAAGTGTTTAACATCCACTCATAGTGCACACTTAAAATTTTGCCGATTGTGCCCGATGCCACAATTTCCTTGATTCTTTTAAAAAACGGATGAAAACGCAAATTAAAGGTAACAATGACCTTTTTTCCCGTTTCCTCCTGTGCTTTTTTGATGCGCAATGCCTTTTCAAAGGTGGTGGTCAGCGGTTTTTCGGATATTACATCACACCCTGCATAAAGTGCTCTTAAAATGTAATCGTCGTGCGCACAGTCTTTGGTGGTAACAATAACCGTATCAGGCTTTACGATTTTAAGCATTTCGTCAAAATCGTCAAACACAGGAATATCCTTCCCCGAAAATTCGCTCACCAGCTTTGCACGCTTGAAATTAATATCATACACACCGCAAAGCACAGCACAATCTTCATATTCTTTTACAAGCGGTACGGCATAGGAATGAATGCCTCTGTGTCCGCATCCGACCAAAACGTATTTTTTCAAAGTCAAACAACCTCTTTCTCCACAAAAAGTTTTTTCTCTTGCATTATAGTATGGAATCCGCACAATGTAAAGAGATTATATTATGTAGTTCATGATAAAATTACGTTAAAAACAAAAATTCAAATCGCTATTTTAAAAGGTTTTTCCGACGAGTCAGGATTTTTTTATACTTCATCGGATTATATTACAATCCATTTTTCCTTTACTTTTTGACTGCAGTATGGTATACTGAATACAAGGAGGCGATAATATGCCAAACCAAATTTTCGAATTAAAAGAATTGTCTGTCTCACCCAAAGAGCTTTCTCTATACGTTCCGCCTATTGTTTGGAAAGGCGACTCTGTCGGTCACATTGGTGTAAACGATTTATTCTTCTGGGTGCTTGAAGGGGAATGCTTTTTAAATATTGATTCCAAAACCCACATCATAAGACCCAACCAGCTTGCGTTTTTGCCCAAAGGCAAAATGCGTGCCTATACACACGCCTCAGAACACTTTTCTATGTACGAAATGGCATTTTCCGCCACCTCAAACGGAGAAAACCTGATGAACATCTTAGGACTTTGTGAACAAAACTTTGTAGTTGATATTCCAAATCCTGCCGAAATGACTGCTCTGTTTGAAAATTCCAACCGGATTGAGTTCACTAAAAATCCCTTGCATGATTTAAAATGGTGTGCAAATATCATCAACATCATCAGCATATATACCGAGGAAAGACGCAAGCTTTCCGATAACGACAACAACACTTTCAAAGTTGTTTTGGAATACATGTCAAACAACCTTTCAAGCCCCATAAAAATTGAAGAACTTGCTTCCCTTGTGTATATGCAACCCACCTATTTTATCAAAAAATTCGGTGATACATATGGTCTGCCTCCCATGACCTATCTAAATCGCATGCGTATGTATAAAGCCATGGGTATGCTTGCAGGAACAGAAAAGAGCATAGAACAGATTTCACACGAAATCGGCATTTCGGACGTTTCCTATTTCGCGCGTGTATTCAAAAAGCATTGCGGCATTTCCCCGACCGCTTATCGGGCGGAATTTAAAAAGCTTTAACAAAGGAGAACAAAAATGAAAACATTAGATAAATCCCTGCTGTACGAAAAGGTTTCTGCCACCATCCAAAAAGATATTGAAGAATGTAATCTTGCAGGCGCAGCGGTCATGGTGGCACAGCACGGCGAGCTTTTGTTGGATGCGCGGTTCGGATTCAGCAACTATTTAACCCAAAAACCGCTTAAGCGAAATGCAATGTTCCGTTTAGCATCCATGACAAAACCCGTAACTGCCGTGGCAACAATGATTGGTGCACAAAAGGGCTGGTTTGACTTAAACGCCCCTGTAAGCAAGCATTTTCCCGAATTTGAAAAAGCTTTATGTAGGTCGGTTGGAAGGAGGAAGAGTTGTTCCGGACCATAAGCCCAAAAAGGCGGTTTGTCTGCATCAGCTTTTGTCCCACAACAACGGATTTATGGCATCAAGTCCCCTTTATGAAGTGCAGGAAAATGCCATGCCCCTTTCTGCTTTTGAAAACAACAAGACCGCTGTCAGATATTGTCTTGAAAATACCTGCTTAACTTTAGAGCCATACTTTGAAACGGGCTACAGTGGATATTTTGCCTATGATTTAATCGCGCTTTTACTTGAACGGCACAGTGGTCTGCAATATGCCGATTTCATTGCCGAATATATTTTTAAACCGCTCGGCATTCGGGATATTACCTACACACCCACAAGCGAGCAATGGCAACGCGCCGTAACCATGTTTGATAAAACCGTTGGCAGATGTGGTGCAAATGTGGATATGGGCAATCACACCTTTGAAGGATTTCCTTTAAGCTACACCTGTGCAGGTGCCGGGCTGATGGGCAGTATTGAGGATTATTTTGTGTTTGCCGAAATGCTTCGGAATGGTGGCACTTACAACGGCGTGGAAATTGTAAAACCTGATCTTTTTTCAAAAATTTATCAAAAATATGTACCTATGGAATATATGCCGAAAGGATCACGGCACACCTGGGGCTTAGGTGTAAGAATCGCCGTAAACGATTTAAACCTCCCGGACGGTTGCTGGGGCTGGAGCGGCGCTTATGGCACCCATTTCTGGATAGACCCTGTAAACGATATAACTGCTGTTTATATGAAAAACAACCGCTGGCACGACAGTCGAGGCTGCGGAAGCACCGGCGGAAAATTTGAAGCCGACGTTATGGCTTCTCTCAGATAAGAATAAAAAGGAGTGGTTTTATGTGGTATTCGGATTCGTACAGACGGCATTTGTGTGATATGCACATTGAGGATTGGAATGAGCAGTTTTTATCAGCGTTTTCCATTGAAGATTATGTGCAAAACTTAAAAACCGCAAACATTCAGAACGCAATGATTTACCTGCAGTCGCATGTGGGCTTGTGTAACTTCCCCACCAAAACGGGACATATGCACAAGGCGTTCATCGGAAACGAAGATAAGATTAAACGTCTGATTGATTTGTGTCATAAGAACAATATTTTAGTGACCGGCTATTACAGCTTAAATTACAACACAATCGAGCACGATATGCACCCCGACTGGCAGATGAAAACCCTTTCGGGCAAGTCACAGCGCGAGGGTGGAATGTCAGACGGTGAAACGCTCGACTTTGCATCTGTACGAAAAACCAGATACGGTTTTTGCTGTCCCAACAACCCCGATTACAGAAATTTTGTGTATGCACAGATAAAGGATATGACCGATTATTTTGATTGCGAGGGCTATTTCTTTGATATGCCCTTTTGGCCGCACACCTGCTATTGTGACAAGTGTAAGCAACGCTGGGCAAAAGAATTCGGTGGCGACATACCTGTAAAACCGAAAAACGGAACTGATGATTTTTACAGACTTGTAGAAGCTAAAAACAGATGGATGGGTGAATGGATACAGTCGGTAACCGATTGTGTGAAAAAGATAGATTCATCCCTTTCTGTAGAGCATAATTTTGCTTCTGCCATTGCTGCAGACTACTATTCCGGATGTACAGAGCCCGTAAATGAAGCCAGCGATTTTGTGGGCGGTGATTTGTACGGTGGTATTTTAAACCATTCCCTTGCCTGCAAATTTTATAAAAACATCACAAAAAATCAGCCCTTTGATTATATGTTTTCAAGATGTAAGCCCGCGCTTCAGTCCCACACACTTACCAAATCCTCTGACGAGATGAAAACAGAGGTTATGCTAACTGCCGCACATCACGGTGCAACCATGGTGATTGACGCAATCGACCCGATTGGTACCCTTGATAAACGCGTATACGAACGCATTGGCGAAGTTTTTGCATTTCAGAAAATGTACGAGCCGTATTTTAAAGGCGAAATGTTGGAAGATATTGGCCTTTATTACAGCTTAAAAAGCAATTTTATATTCAGGGATGAGCCATTTACTTCCAAAACCGCCTGCATAAACGCCTCCAAATTTATGATAGAGCATCATATTCCCTTTGGCGTCACAGGTCCTTATCATTCTCTTGACAAGTACAAAACCGTCATTTTGCCTTTGCTTGCCAAATCTGAACAAAATGACAACGAGCGAATTATAGATTATGTAAAAAACGGTGGAAAAGTCTTTTTAAGCGGCGCAGACAACCCTACGCTGATTGAGGCGCTTTTGGACTGCAAGATACAGGGCAGAACAGATGAGATAAACATTTATATTGCTCCCGAGCAAGGCTGTGAAGACTTGTTTTACGGATTCAACCAAAAGTATCCGCTACCCTTTTCGGGAAGCGCGCCTATCCTGCAATTAAAAGACAATTGCGAAATTCTGGCAAAAATCACACTGCCCTACACAAAGCCTTCCGAGAATCGCTTTGCTTCCATTCACTCCGACCCTCCGGGCATACCAACAGACTTCCCGGCAGTTGTTTTAAAAACTTACGGCAAGGGTGAAATTCTCTGGTCTGCCGTTAATTTGGAGAGTATGGGATTTTATGAATACGGCGAAATTTTCATGAATTTGCTGAAAAAATTAACAGATTTTGAGGCATTATCCTTTAAAAGCAATGCGCCCGAGGATGTGGAAATCACCGTTTTTGAAAACGGTGACGAAATGACCGTAAATACCGTTCTTGTAAACGAAAAAACGGTTGCCCCCATCATTTCTCCCTTTGAAATTCGGGTAAAGACGGCTCAAGAGCCAAAATCCGTGACCCTACTCCCCGAAAATGAAAGCATAAACTTTCGCTTTGAAAACGGATACACCGTTTTCAACACACGAGAACTTAAAATCTTTGATATGTATCGTATTCAAAAGTAATAAAAAACAGCCCGATTGTCCCGATTCTTCACAGATTTATAAAAAGTATGTACCCATAGAATATATGTCAAAAGGCACACCCGTTCTGACAGAGCAGGTGTGCTCGATTTTCATATGATTATGGTACATTTGTCCATTTACAGATATGCAGTTTAATGGTATAATAATTGCGCCCACAGAAAAAACACTTCGTGTTTTACATTTATGCAATTATTGTACCACGGAGTGATGAAGCAAGCCGACTGCGGCTTGCACTTATGGTATAATAATTGCGCCCACAGAAAAAAACACTTCGTGTTTTATATGTATGCAATTATTGTACCACGGAGTGATGAAGCAAGCCGACTGCGGCTTGCACTTATGGTACAAAATATTTAAAAAACAGAAATGGAGTGTTTTGACATGCAGTATCAATCCTTTTTGTTAAACGGTAATTGGGAGATGAGCTATCAACGCAAGGCATACCAAGGAATGGAAAACCCCTGGAATGTGTCAGATATGGCACTTTCTTCCAAAACAGCATTTGTCAGCAACGCAATACCCGGCTATTGGGAGGATATGACCGAAATTTTCACATCTTTACCTTTTGCGAATGACATTAAAATCAATCCGGAATTTGGCGGTCAAAGATACCCAATGACCGGTCGCTGTCCCGATATGGCGCTTCCAAATGTAATGGGTAATTTCTTTTATCGGCGTACCTTTGATTTTAAGCCCTCAGACGGAGAAAAAACACTGTTTTTTGAAGGCGTACAAAACACGGTGATGGTCTGGTTAAATGATGCATATATCGGCAGACACGAGGGCTACAGCACGCCCTTTGAACTGCCCGTTCCCGAAAACGCACTGAAGAACGGCGAAAATACGGTGGTGCTTTCTGTGTCTAACGATCGCCTTGCAGGGTATGGCGGTTATCCCGTTTCAGGTTTGACTTCCCGTGCCGCCAACGAATATACCGGCGGTATTACCGGAAAAGTAGAACTTAGAGTTTACGAATCACCTTTACGGGATGTGGTAATTAAAGTTTCCGAAGATGTCAAAACCGTTTCGGTGGAGGTTATTGCAACCCAAAAAGCACCCATTACCTGGAAAATCCGGGATGGCGAAACTGTATTAAAAAGCGGAAGTGCTACGGGTAATTTTTTGTTTGATACAAAGGGACTTGCGTGTTGGAGTCCCGAAAATCCGAAGCTCTACACACTTATTGCAGAATGCGAAAAGGGATATATTGAGCGAAAGTTCGGTGTACGGAAGTTGATTGCCGACGGACCGCATTTTAGTTTGAACGGCTATCCTTATTACTTAAGAGGTATTTGTGAGCATTGTTATTTCCCCGAAACCATACATCCCGCACATGATTTGAAGTATTATCGCAGTATCATCAGGCATATCAAAAAGCTTGGCTTTAATTTTATCCGTTTTCACACCTATATTCCGGAAGAGGAATATATGCAGGCAGCGGATGAATTGGGTGTTTTGGTGCATGTGGAAAGCCCGGGCAACACAACACTTGCTGAATGGGCAGAGATTGTACGGTTTTGTCGCCGACACCCTTCGGTAGTGATTTACTGTTGCGGCAACGAGTTACAGATGGATGACGCCTTTATTGGCCACTTGGAAAAGTGTGCTGCTGAAGTGCATGCGCAAACAGATGCTTTATTCTCACCCATCAGTGCACTCCGGGGATTAGAATATAATTTTATTGAGCCGGAGCAGGAGCAACACTTAAAGCACGAACCTTTTAAGCATCATCCGCCGCGGTTTAAGCGGACGAGTGGCTTTTGTGATTTGTATTCCAGCTACGCCGGCGGAGATCACAGCTATACTTCGATAAAATGTGACCCTGCCGCAGAGGATGCGAAAAGTGTAGTTTATCACCACAAGCCCAGAGTCAGCCATGAAATCTGCATTGACGGTACATACACAGATTTAAGCTTAAAGGACAGATACAAAGGAACAAGAGTGGGTCGAACAGAAATGTTTTCCTCCATTGAAGAACATCTTGCCGAAAAAGGGCTGTTAAAAAACGCGCCACTGTATTTTAAGAATTCTTGTGAATGGCAACGACGTGTCAGAAAATACTGCTTTGAAGCGGTACGGCGCAGTGAATATATTGCAGGCTATGATTTTTTAGGCCCCATTGATACCCATTGGCACACTTTTGGTTATGATGTGGGTATGATGAACGAATTTTACGAGTTAAAACCCGGGGAGTCGGTTCGCAATGTACGTATGTACAATTCCGAAACCATTTTGCTGACCGATCTGGCAAGGAAGAGAAATTTCAAGTCGGGTGAAATACTGTCCTGTAAAATTCTTTGCTCGTCCTATCACAAAGCAGTTCTAAAAAATGCTGTACTGGATATCCGACTCACCTTAAATGGGGATGTGATCGAAAGACAACAGGCTGTAATTGAAGAAATCCAAAACGGAAAAGTGTCGGAAATTTATCATTTGAAAATGACTCTGCCGACTGTACAAACGCCCGGTGCCATAGAGCTTTGCGTTGCTTTGAACGGAGATGTGCTTTATACTGAAAACGAATGGGAGCTTTATCTGTTCCCCGAGCATATAATTTCAGAACGAGATATTCTGGTATCAAGCGGTATGACAGAACAAGAACTGATTGCGGCACTGCGGGCAGGCAAGGATGTTCTGCTTCTTGGTGCAGACCCCTTTGCAAGTCTGCCGTGCACCTTTAAAATAGCGCTTGCAGGGCGTTGTGCAGGTAATCTTGCAACGGTCATAAACGACCATCCTGCCATAGGCGATATTCCGCATGAGGGCTTTTGCGGGTGGCAGTTTGCCGAGCTTTTTGAGGGTGGCAGGGCGGTTTGCTTTGAAGATAAGAGCCTGCCTTTCCATCCCATTATAGAGGTTGTGTCCACCCATAAATGTGTCATTCGTCAGGCAGCACTTTTTGAATTTGCGGCGTTTGACGGAAGATGTGTGGTTTGTTCCTTTAAGTTTGACTCAAAGGATCCGGCGGCAAATTATTTAAAAGCACAACTTATAAATTATATGCAAAGCAAAGCTTTTACCCCCACCGATGTTCTGTCCGAAGAACAATTGGGGGCACTCGTTCATCAAGAAGTGACAAATGTTTCGGGAAACACAAACTTTGCAGTAAATCCAAACGACAAAACGGCTGTCCGGAATAAATAAAGAGGTATACAAAACGAACTTCGCAGACACAAAAAGAACATTTTTAAACCTGCCTATTGGTTCAATGGGCAGTAATTGGTTCCCTTTGCAATGTACCGGAAGCTCCTGTAAACGATACAACCGCTGTTTATATGAAAAACAACCGGTGGTATTTCATTTCAGGGCTATGCCTTACCCGATACCGGCTGTGCACAAGTGCGCTTTTACCCATCTGCCAGCCATGCAATTATTACTTGCTGCCCATAAATGGATCGTTTTTTTGCAATCTTCCCCTTGAGGGCGATGATTGCCCATGGCAATCGTTTATCGCCGACCGAGTCGGCAGACGAGACAGCTGTCGAGCATAGCGAGACTGATGAGGTGTTAATTTTATAATCTTTCCATACCTACATTGCCACCTCATCCGAGTTTTTCTCTGCAAAACCCACCTTCCCCTCACGGGGAAGGCTTTCCACCAAATTGTTTGTGCAATTTTACAATATTTAAAAGTAATATACTTTTTTATACGCTTTACTTTGCTGTCCGTTCATCGGTTAACCTTTATTGAATCACGCGACCATCGCGTGGTTTTCGTTGCAAACAACGAAAAGAGACCGGCATATGCCGGTCTCTTTTATCGCTCATTTTCTCGCATCAAAGTTTTATAAAACGTATCAGCAATACACGCGCGTTTCTGCAAGCACATTAACTATCTGCTTTGCTTCAAACTGATTAAACAACCTCACTTTATCGGCTTTAATGTACCGCTTCCGCCGCTTACTGTCTCACCTGATAAAAGTTCGGATGACAAAGTATACTCAAAGGTTTTTGTTGAATCATCTACCTTTACAATAAATTCATACGGATATACATCGTCAGTCATTGTCATGGTTTCTCCACCAATACTGTAAGACAGTGTTACGTTCTTTGTAGTATTGGGTTTATCTGTTACATAAACATATGCATAGTATCCATCGGGAGACATCTGCAAAACGTAACCCTTACCATTTGTGTGTGTTGAAACGGTATTTTCAATTTTTGAATTTGTAGTAGAGTATTCTACCTTTGAAAATGCAGGTGCTTTTACTGCATCTGTTTTAATGATGATTGCCTTTAATGCTCTTGCAGGAATGGTAAGTTCGGCTTTTCCGTCTGTAAACATAACGGTTCCGATATTGCCTGTTTTATCATAAAGTGTTGCGCTTCCTGTGTAAGCACCAATCTTTTCACCTAAGGAAATGGTGGTTGTTACATCTTGTTGAGACTCATTCATAAATGCTATACCGGCAACGCCATCTTTCTTGGCTGCCATAAAGTCAATTTGAATATTTCCGGTTTCAACAATGCCTTCATCCAGCCATGCCCACATATTTTCTTCATCATAGAACTTTCCTGCTTCATGTCCGTACTGATTGGAGTTAAAGTACGCATAACCTTGCTGACGGAGGGATGGGAACTTAATATTTCCGTTTGACCACAGAAGCGTCTGGTTGATTAAGAAATCTTCCAGCATTGCCAAGAACGGCGTAATATGATGTGCATAAATAGCGGTATAGTCCGGTCCTTCAAACGGATATTGTTCGGTTTGCTGATATGTAGTAAAGCCTGTTAATTTATAACCCGGATAATTTGAAAATCTGCCGATGATTACATTTCGAGCAAGCATTTCATAGTATTCATCATCCGTATACAAGGAAAGTCTCATCAAATCCCCTGCCCATGTATTCATGGTAATATGTCCGGATGATCCCTGGAAAGTAGAAGATTGTTCAAGACCAAGACCGACACGAGACGGAATCCAGGAGGGTACTTCACCTGTAAGCTTAGTGATATTCACATTACTGGACAAGTCGCTGAAGTGTTCTCCCGGACGTCCTACACGGAATCTCTTGTCGCCTGCCCACCAGGAGTCGTTACCGTCTTTGTCCGCATCTCCGTTCCATTTCATGATTTCATTTATATCGTTCGCCAGTACAGTGCCGTTTTTCTTTTCTCCATCCAGACCCGGCACCCAAAGCGTGGTTGCAAGATAACGTGCAACTTCTTCTGCTGCATCTAAAAATCTTTGCTCTCCTGTTATCTCATAAATGTCGATTAATGAAGCTAAATTGGGGAAGTATGAAATGTTGATAAAGGAACTCCAGCCAATCATTGAGGTAGGTGTCGCATATACCACTTCCTCTAAATATTTATCGGCATCAGCAACAGCTTTATCCAAATACGTCTTGTCTCCTGTGTATTTATACATGTTCAGGAGATTTGAAAAAGATGCGATAGAACCATAGGAGTTGGTAACCTCGCTCGTTCCTTTTTTCAATGCATGTTCATGTAAGAAAGGAACCATACCACGTGTCATTTCATACATACCGCCATACACATTGGCGTTGAAACCTGCAATCGGTTCACCAATCGGCATGGGCAATTCTTTGAATGACCAGTACGAAAGTCCGCCTTTTCGGTCTGTAGAATTAAAATGTATATCCCCTCTTGTGAGTGTGGACGCAATGGTCGGAATCGCTCTTTCGGTTAAGACATTTTCATCTTCTGTCAGCAAATACTGTTGCATTGCATACATCGGATTACCCTGGGATGTAACATTCATACCTTCCATATTGTAGTGTCCCATGTTGTTTGCATCCCAACCACCGTAATAATCATCCATCATAAGTTTTCTTGTATTGAAGATTGCGGTTGTCAAAGATGTATTCACATTTTCACGGTAATCGCTTACATCAAATAATTCCTGTGTGATATATTTATAGGTATCAAACCAATCTCCCGGTGTACTTACAATACGATACTTAAAGGTATAACTGTCACCTGCATTCATTTTTGAGTCTTCTGTACCTAAAACAGGGGCAAAAGCTGACGCACGGTAATTGCCGTAAACGCCTTTCATATTTATACCAAATATACCATTGTCGTTATAAACCCAACGAAGCGGAATGAATGAGGGCTCTACTACAACACCTTTGGTAACCTGAACGCCGTTTTTGGTTGTTGTATATGTGCCCATAGGCGTAAAGAGATATTGTTCAATAAGAAGACATTTATCGCCATGAATTCTCTTACCTTGTACACGATAGGGTGCGAGAGCGAACGAAATGTCATCATAAGCCATTTCACTGCCTTCCCAACCGCCCATGGTATAGAAGCCTTCTTTGTTTGCCACCATATTCATTGTAACAAGAGGTGTTTTGGTATCATCCAGCGACCAGATAACTTCTAACGACACCCCATCTTTATCTTCAAAGAGGAGCTTCAACTGATTATCTGCAATTTTTTCCATTCCGATGGGCACAAACCAAGTTTTTAAACCACTTGCGTACAAATCATTACCTGCATACAGACGACTGATTCCGTCTTCTTTGAATTGCGTGCTGAACGTATACTTATCCTCAGCAGGCGCCATTTCCTGGGCATTATCTGCCGAAATAACCACATAGCCCAATTCTTCTTTACGTTCTTTTGTTAAAACGTATTGACCATTCTGTTTTGCGTAAATTTCGTTTTGAATTACAGGTCCTTTTGCAGTCGGAACATTATAAAATACAACCTTTACATCTGCATTTTCGAGTACAATTTCTTGTGTCGGTTCTGCTTGTTCTTTTGCATATTGCGGAAAACCTGCAGACTTGCCCGATGTAGGATTGAACGGAGATGCAATTGCATACATACTATTCATATTTTCCGGCGGAACGTAATTGGGATCCTCTGTCAATAAAATCGCATCACATCTTGCGCCAAAAGCGGAGGTATCTATCAGCGAAAGCTCGTTTTCACCTTCTTTTACAGATACTTCGCCTGCACGCATCCATATAAATCCTGTCTTTCCATGGGTACCAAATTCTGCATCCACACGTTTGCCGTTAACTTCAATCTGAAACTTTCTGGTTCCCTGCTGGTTGTACTGGAAGTCTTTAGATCTTGCCCAAAGGGTATATGTTCCGCTCTCAGGCGCATCAAAAGTAACCTTTGCGGGTTTTGTTTTAGATGGATCCGCGTCCTTGGGCGTAGGATTGCCGACATTCGGATGCATACCTCTTAAAGCTTTTCCGTCAAAAGCACCCGACACACCGGTTTCAAACGACCATGTACCGAGTTCTTTAAAAGAAGAAGGTACAAACCAATAGGTTCTCGGTGTAACACGCGCCATAATAACTACGGTTTGTGTTTCGTCTATCCATTCTACATTTGCGCCCAATGCTTCCGATACAAAACGGAGCGGAACCAAAGTTCTGTCGTTTACAACAATGGCAGGCTGATCCATAAACTTGCCTTCGTTGTCAATTCTTGCCATACTATCCCCGATGGGAAGCATTATTGTTTTACCGTTTCTTATACCGATTGCGGTCTGGTTGTCATTATCCCATTGTACATCGCAACCAAGTGCCTCAAAAATAGCACGGAACGGAACCATAGTTCTGTCATTCATTAAAATCGGAGGCACATCAAATTGCATATATTCGCCATTTAATTTTACCGCAATTTCATCTGCAGGTCTGCCAGTATTATCTTGTGCCTGTTGCTTTACAGTGCCCGGTACATATTGTTTTTTGGAAAGCTCTTTGAAATTTTCAACCGAATCATCCACCTTAAAATACAAGTCGTCCGTAATGATGATCATATCCACACGTGCATTGTATCCTTTATAGTCCATCACTTTCAGCAATTTTTCGCCGGAAGAAAACGGAAGTACGGCACTTTCCTGCCATCCCCAGGCATCCTTTCCGAGTGCACCAAAAACGATATCCGGATTTTCGCCGGCTTTCACCTTGAACAATCGGGTGCCCGGCATAGACGCAAAATCTCTTGTATGTACCATGACTTTGTAAAAACCGTCTTTAGGAATGCCAAACTTTGCTGTAGCCGGATTATTCGACGAATCCTTGTTATCATTTCTTCCTACCATAATATTGGGAAGCACGCTGTTTTTGGTATCCTGATTTGTAATTTCCCAACTTCCCAAGCTGTTCTTAAAGGTTTCGGGTGTATATACATAGTAGTTATACCCCTCTTTAAACTCTACAGGTTTTGCCTCTACGGATGGTGTATCGGAACTTTCTGTCTTGGTTTCGAAATCGGTAGCTAAGTAAGGAAGAACCCATGCCGGATAGGTTTCGGTCATTTTTTGGATTTCTTCTGCCGTTTCAGGCAAAGGAAGATTGTCATTTGTTGTTAAAATAATGCCCTCTAATCTTCCGTAAAACGCAGCAGTATCAAACACTTCTATTGCTGTTCTGCCCTCCTTGAGGGTAACAGAACCAACCTCTTCCCAGGCAAATCTGCTCTCGCCATGGTCGCCGATAACCGTATCAAAACGTGTGCCGCCGACCGCAATATGGAAAAATCTTGTTCCGGATTCTACGATTGAGCCGTTTGAGCTTATAAAAGCTGCATAATCTCTTGCCCTTGCATAAACCTTATAGGTGCCATCCTTCGGCACATATATACTTACCTGTGCCGACTTTGCGCTTTGCATGCTTGATGCGTTGGATTTTAAGATTTCTAAGGTTGCGCCCACTTCAGGTGCAGCAATATTCCAAGAGCCGGGATGTTCTTTAAAATCCTGTGCTTTAACAAATATCGTAGGTGCACCTGTATAACCTGCCGGCGGATCAGGCAATTTTACCGGCTCCGGCTTGGAAATAGTAAGATTCAATGTGTAGTTATTGTACGTATCTTCACCCTTAGGTCTTGAAGGCGCCGCCGCAGTTGCTTTGACAGCCAAAACCGTACGACCGCCATCTCTCATTTCGTTGGAGATGATGGTACTATCTAAGTTATACTTTACGTTTGCATCACTTAAATTTACAAGTTCAGCCGTAACTTTATAACCTGCAAGACTGTTTTCAGTAACCTCCATCGGAAATTCGCTCAAAGGCACAACAAAGCGAATGCTGTTGTCCCCTACACCGGAAGAAACAGCCGTTACCTGAAATGAATCCTCTTTTGTTCCTGCAAAAACGTTCATGCCAAGCAGGTTGCACAGCATACAAAAGAGCATAAAAATTGCAATCCATTTCTTCATTTTCTTCATCCTTTCTTTTAGTTGTAATTCTAATTTCTACCGACATTATGCTTGCAAACAAGCTTGGTCGATTAAAGTTTACATTTTTATTATAACATTTTTCTATTTACAAAGCACGAAAAAAGTTGTATAATACTAGATAAAAGTTATTATTTCAAAGGAGGAATCACAATGGCATTGCATCATTCTCACAATTCTGTCGGAAATTTCGACTATAAGGCAAGCATCTATAAACCCTGGTCGATACCTGCACATTTCCATAGAAATTATGAATTGATTTACATTTACGAAGGCACCTTGGACATATTTGTTCACGGAGAGCGCTTCACCCTTTCAGAAGGTGATTTTTTCCTGATTCGCCCCAATTCCATACACTCCTTCACGGTAACCGAAGAACAAAAGGTATGGGTAGCCGTATTTTCGGATGATTATGTCTATAAATTTGCAAAAGAGTATGAAAACTCCCAGTTTTCAAAATTCAGATGCGACCCTGATATTGAAGTATTCTTAAAGAAATATTTATTAATAGGCGGAATACCTCCGCTGTATATAATCATTTCATGTTTAAACTTAGTTTGTGATGCCTGCATCAACAATGCAACCGAAATCACAACGCAAGAAATAAATATGAATGTATTTAATCAAATTTATGAATATATATCGAAAAATTACAATAAAGCACTGTCTTTAAAAGAATTAGCCCGTGCGCTTGGCTATGAATACCATTATGCCTCCCTTTTGTTTCACAAATATTTTAATATGAATTTCAAAGCCTTTATCAATCTGTACCGGGTGCAGCTTGCCTGTGATTTTTTATTAACCACGAGCAAGGATATCCTCTCCATTTCCATCGAATGCGGCTTTGACAACCTACGTAATTTTAATTATGTATTCAAAAATTATACCGGTCAAACACCTTCACAATACAGAAAGCATATTAGCAAACCAAATATACAAATTTCAAATTGATAATAACTTCTATCTAATATTATACAACTTTTATCGTGCATTGGAAAGATAAATACGTTAGAATAAAATCAATAACTGGTATCGGAAATAATGAAAACGAAAAGAGGACAAACTTATGAAAATTGTTCAGTTGACCAACAAAACCGCTTATCAGACCATGGGTTATGTTTTACAGTCAAAAACTGGCGAAGTACTTGTTATTGATGGCGGTATAACAGGAAATGATGCGGAACTTTACAGGGTTATAAAAAAACTCGGCGGTAATATTTGCTTATGGCTTATTACGCACCCGCACAATGACCACTATGATGCAGTTATTGAGCTGCTTGCCAAATATAAAGATGTCACCTATGAAAAAATGGGCGCCGCTGTGTTACCTGATTCGTGGGCAGACGATATAAACGAAGAAGAACGAAAAGAACTGCATAACTGGAACGCTTTTGCCAAAACACTGGGTGACAGACTTTTTGAAATCAAAGAAGGTATGCAGTTTTCCCTTGGCAGTATGAAAGTGGAGGTTCTTGCCGGAAACAATCCCGATTTAAAGACAAATCCTATTAATGATCAGTCTTGCGTCTTTAAAGTTTCCGAAGATAATTTCAGCATTCTGTTTTTAGGAGATTTAGGTGCTGAAGGCGGAAACCGTCTGCTTTCCAAGCCCTGCGATTTAAAATGTACGGCAGTTCAGATGGCACACCATGGACAAGGCGGCGTTACGGAAGAAGTGTATAAAGCCATTGAGCCTGAATTTGCTTTTTGGCCGACACCCGACTGGTTATGGGAAAACAGAAAATATTTGGGAGAAGGAGAAATCGGAGAAGGTCCTTTTGAAACGCCCAAAACTGCAGAATGGATGAAATCCCTTGGCACAAAAAACATTTTTTCTTTTGACCACACGATACTATTTGATACAACCACAATGACCACAACCGAATTTTAGTCAAAAATTACACAAAAACGAAACACCCCCACCATTTCAGGTGGGGGTGTTTATTAAGCTAATTAATTGTTTTTGCAGGCAACAAAGGCGTCAGATTTGTACCATTATACAAGTCATTTTCCCAAACAAACAGCTTCTGATTTTCATTCAAAGTGTACACTTTAGAATTATTGACGCTTACAATTGCTTTATCCACCGTAAAAGATGTCATTCTGTTATCATCATAAGTAACAATTGCAACAAAGCAGTACTTTGCACCGTCACATTGCACAATGTACTGATTTCCATCCTGCACAATTTTAAGTTCTCCGTCTGTTTTGGCATCTACAATATAAAGATTTGACCAATCATAGGCTGTAGTCGCGCCATGGGTTACATTGATTACACCTTGTTTTTCGCCTATGTAATTTCCGTCACTATCATATTTGTGACAGTTATCTATATGCGCAAGATAAAATTGGGATACCGTAAAATCAGTTCTGGACTTTGATGAATTGTACATACTTTGCTCAATTTTCACCTTGTCAAAGATAATGTATCCGCTTTCCACAACATCCGTAGTAGCCTCCACATCTTTTACTTCCAAATAACCGCTCAAATAGCAATCAGTCAATGCATCGTCTGCTTTGAAATCAAATCCCCCAAATGTTTCTTCAGAATAATTTGAATCGCCAAGACAGAATTTCAATCTTCCTTTTGTGACAGGCGCACTCACACCTCCTGCTTGTGTAAGGTCTTTTAGTGACACAGGTTCAAAATGATTTTTACTAACCGTTTCTTCCAAAACAACAGCCATCGGTTCGATTGTATGCTCTTCTGCCAGAGTTTTAACCTCGCCGTTCCCAAACTCTGTTTCTACATTGAATACAATTTTCTTTGCTCTGTCATAAACCGGCAAATAAAATTCATAAGGAAAATGCGTGTCGGTTTCGGTATGCACCTCGGTATCTCCTTCGTAATGCCATGTAAGTGTGGATTTTACAATACCATTTTTGCCATCACCTGCCGGCACCCCTTTTTCATCAATGCGTGCTTCGGTAGACCTTCCGCCAACAAAGATATAGCCCATATAGTTTCTTGGGTCAACAGAAAGTGCATAAGCTTTTACATCATAACCCGTTTCTGTTTTATAACCTTTCCAGGTGTTTTCTTCGTAACTGCTCTTATATGTATTTCCTTTATACATAAGTCCCATAGCAGAATTTCCCATATAGAGGTTGTTAGCATTCGGTTCATTTTCAAAAACAACCTTGCTATACATAGGTGCTGCAATTCCGCTGCCTGAAACCGCAATTGTCCGAATACCTTTTGCAGGAATTGTAATTGTGACTGCACCATCCGTAACATCAACCAAAGATGCATTTCCTGCTTTGTCGTAAACGGTTGCTTTTGAACCGTCTTTAACCTTCATATCGCTGTTAAAGGCAATTGTCACTGTTTGATCGACATCGCTTGCATTGGTAAGCGCAAATGCCGCTCTCCCATCTTTTCTGCCACCAATCCAGTCAATTTGTTGTGCATCGTATAAAGATGCACCTGTGATGGTCAGCGTCCCTTCTTTAAGCCACGGCCACATATCCGTTTCATCATACATTACGCCTGCCTCTGCACCGTAATGACGGGTATTAAACCACACATAGCCTTGGCTTCTTGTGGTCGGAAAGTCAACTTTTCCCTCGGATTTTACCCAGGCATTTGAGAACAAATAATCCTGAACTGCCGCCATAAACACCGGAATATGATGAAAATATAAGCTTGTGGAATCAAAACCATCTATCGGATAATTCGGAAGACCGGGGGTTAAATAATAGCTGTCGATATAATAACCGGGATAGTTTGCAAAGCGACCGACGATAGAGTTTCGCGCCATATCCATCATCAACTGGTCATCCGAAAGATAACCCAATCTCAAAATATCTCCTGCCCAGGTTGACATAAAAATATTTGCATTTCGGCCATAGCAAGTTGTAAACTGCTCTAACCCAAGACCAACACGAGAGGTTACCCAGAAAGGATATTCCGTATCATCAACCTGAAGAGCACTCTCCAGGGCACCGGCGGTTGCGCGCTTTACATAATTGCTGTCATTCGTGTTATCGACAACATCAACCATGGTTGCACCTCGACGGTAGCCTTGTCCGTCTTTCCACCACCAGGTGTCTTTATTAAAAATCCGACTTTCGTTTTTGATTTGCTCAACATCTGCCACATACATATCTGTTTTGCTGCTTGGCATATCCGTTGTTCTTAAAGATGGCAAAAATCTTCTTGCCGCTTCTACAGCACCGTCTAAATACACCGCATTGCCCGTTGCTTCATACATATCTAGCTGCGATTGAAAATGAGGGCTGTAACTGACGTTGATGAACAATTTATCATTCAAGTAATTTGTTGCAGCAGAAAAGCTTCTGTTTTCAATATAGGAATCCGCATATTCAATAGCTGTAGACAAGGACACATTTCCTGTCGCTCTGTCGTACCACAAGGCATCAGAAGGGTTTCCAAGTCCCAGACCGCCCGATTCAACGCTTGTTAACATAAGATTGCTTTTTGCAATATTCCGAAGGATTGGCATTTGACCGCGCGTCATCACATAAGCGCCTTCAAAGTTGGAGTTTCCAAGGTCAAATTGCGTTTTTGTCAATTCTTTATTAATGGGACCTTCTGAACGGGATTCGTATGAAAATTCACTGTTAAAATGTGTGCTGTTGCGGGTAAGCTGTGTACCGATAGATGGTAATGTTCTTTCCATTAACAGTTCCTGATCCTCTGTTAACATATAGCATTGAAGATACGCCAATCCGTTAGAGTTGGTTACACGATAGGTATCTTCTATATTGTAGTGTCCCTGCATTTCTTCATCCCAACCGCTCTTCTCATCATCTTTCATCAAATTCAAAAGATTAAATACGGTATCTGTCATGGATGCATAGTAGTTATCACGATAGTCGTAAACATTTCTTAAATCTTTTACCACATGCGCATAGCAGTCATACCACCCTCTGTTGTCACCGCTTGTTGAAATGGAGGCAAGCGGTCTGTATGCAAAGGTATATGTATCACCTACAGAAAATGTTGAGTCCAATGTACCCATCAAAGGTGCAAAAACAGAAGGTTGCACACCACCGTTTTCACCCATCGTACCTAACCCAAAGTTGGATTGTTCCTCTGTGTAATCGATCGTAAATTCTTTGCCAAGCACATCCTTTTTGGTGTAGCCCGGAACGGTATGGGTCCAGCGATAAGGTGCAATGGAATCTAAATCTACTGCAACACCTAAGGTGATTTCCTGCCCATTTTCATTTGCTTTATAGGTCATTTGGGTATGGTCGGTGGTAGAAAATTCTTCAGGAATCAATCTGGGGTCTTCCGGAAATCTTCTTTCCTGCCACCGGAATGGGGTTAAGATATACCCAACATTCGCTCTTGAAATTTCATTGGGATCATTAAAGAATCCGAAAGAATACTCACCGTCTAAGTTTGTGGTGGCTGTCACCTCAACCTTTGGCTCTAAATCCCCTTCCTCCAATGTCCAGATTGCTGTTATATCTGCAAGCTTTCCTTTGGCTGTCATTTTAATTTTGTTTAGCGCAAGTTGTTCTAACGTGCTTGGTATTAACCATTCCGGTTCACCGGAACGATATATATCATACGAATAAAAATTATATTTCTCACCATTTACGGTGTAATCAACATAAAACCTCGGATAACGTCTCTCATCAACTATTTTTTGTACCGAGTCCGCACGAACCGCCAAAAAACCTAAGCCGGTTTCATACTCTAAAACAACTTGATTCTGAACTTTCAATTCACGCTGTACCAAATTGGTTCCATCCGCTAATGTGCCTAATTTAAAGTTCAATTCGGTTTTATCATTTTTCAATGACAAGGTTTGGCTTACACTTGTCATGGTTTGCTTTGCACTTTCAGGATAAGCAATTTTATCTCTGTATGCTAAATATGACGGGAAAGCATCTGCACAATCCGCATAAGATTTAACATTTTCAAGTGTGCAGAAAGGATCCTGCGTAATCAAAATAGCGTCAAGTCTTGCAGAATTTGCTTTTGCATTCAGTTTGATTTCTATTTGCCCATTCTCTACCATAAACGCCCCTGAAGGGTAAGTTGCCTGCTCCCACGCCCATGCCGGTGTATTGCTGCTTGCAGTTCCCGTATTTGTTCCCGGATATTGGTGTGTGCCGAAAAATCTTGTATTTTTTGACGAATCCCCATCTATTGCGTTTTCTCTTTTGCGATATTCGGTACCATTTACAGAAATACTGAAAATTCTGTTTGCTGTTGAATAATCCGAATAATCACAGGTTCTGGCAAAAAGGTAGTAAGCGCCGTTTTCAACATCGTCAGTCTTAAAAACAGCGGATTCTTTCGTTCCGACGCTTTTTAAAATATCGGACGAATACAGGTTATATTTACCACTCTCATCATGAATAAAGTCATCTTGCCAGCTACCGAGCATCTGACTGCTTGTTGCAGGAATAAGATAGGAAGCATATCCATTTGGATTTGCAACCAATTTAAAACCAGAAAGTCTGGTGGTGCCGCCATTTGTTGAAGATTTAACCTCAAGGGTTTCTCCGCCCTTGCCACTAAATTCAACCGTTGCAACCTTTACCCAACCTGCCGTTTGTTTTGCACTTCCCACTTCACAAGTGCGTTTATTTTCCTCAATATCCGTAAATGTAACCGAAACACTGCAATCCGACAATCCTTCGCCTACAAAGGATTTGTTCTCAGGCAAATAATAGTAAACATCAGTTTTACCTGAAGCAGTTGCGGGCACCGTCCATTTTGCGTAGCCCGATCCATGATATGTCTTTGTTCCGTCAAAATTTTTCAATGATGAAGACCACCAGTCTCTGAACTGATGGATATCTGTTTGATCCAAGTCGGCAGTCGATAAAAAGATTGGATTTGCACTTTCTGTTTTTAATGAGCCAATAACAGCTGTTTTACCATTATCCGTAATGGTTACTGTATCTCCGTTTGTAAAATTGTAGCATCCGAGCTCATACCAATTATCAAAAGCTGCAATTAAGTTCTTTGTTGTCACTTTCCCTTCTGAAGAGATGTCGATTTTAATATTTGAATTTTTTTGGACATATAATCTTAAATTTGATTCACCTGTATCCGGCAATGTCCATACAGCTGTTGCGCCCTCCGTCATTGCCGTTGCAAAATCAGAAGTTATCGTAAAACCATTGGACGAAAACGCACTGCTTGTTACCTTATATTCGATATTTCCTGTTGTTTCCGCTGTAGCCGGAACCGTTACCAACATGAATATAATGGCTACAATCAGCAATAAACTAATCTTTTTTTTCATACCTTCCCCCATCACTATAGAATTTGTTCTTTTTTGCAAATTTTGTAGTTAATTCGTATGCGTTTTTAAAAGCGCATGCCTACTATACTATGCATACTATACCCACATTAATTGTATAGCTTTCTCACTATTTTGTCAATTTTTCATGTAAAAAAGTTAATTTTTTTCGATAATATAGTAATTTTTATTCAAAACCGATAGCAGTTACATTATCTCCCCCAAAAGATGTAGTATTTCATATCGATAAGGCATTGTGCAATGGCTGTTTCTTCCTCGCTAAGACGGGATTCTTTAAAGGGAAACGCATATAAAACCTTGTCTTTAAATATCATTTTGTCGATATAAAATCCATCAAGCAATCTATATATTGAGTTTATTAGCAAGAACAAAGTATCAGCATATCCGGTATCAATTAGTATTAGCCCATCTCCTGTGTCTATCAAATGTGAAGATGCAGGGAAAGTTCCCACGAAATATGTGTTTCCAATAATTTTAAAAGGTTCAATCGCTCCCTCATAATGATTTTTAAAAGTCTTTCTTTCAAACATTTTAGTGTTTTGCTAACGGATGTTTTTTATTGCGTTTGCGTATATTTTTTGGGAGAAATTCCCATTTCCTTTTTAAAAGCTCTGCTGAAAGCATATATACTGCAGAAATTTAAGTATTCTGCAACCTCGCTTATGTTCATGTCTTCAGATTTTAGAAGTGCCGATGCATACCTCATCAGTAATGCATTTTTATATTTCACAGGCGACATTTTTATTTTTTCGCGAAACAGACTTCTGAAATGGGATTCGCTCAACCCGCAAAGTACGGCAAGCTCTTTAACAGACACAACTTTGTCGAAATTGGCTTCCAGATATTTTACAGCGGGACCGATTTTACCTAAGTCGTCGTTTTTATTCAGCTTCATCTCGAACATGGCGGCGATGCCGAACAGATTTGACAAAACGACATACTGCTCATTTTTGTAAAAGGCACGATGCAAATCATAAAACAGCCGTTTGCCATCTCCTCCTGCCTGAATCACTTCGGGATACACAGAAATAACAACTTCCTCATCTGTTTCCGGCTCAAAATCAGTTATGATAACCTCAGCAGTTTCAGATGTAATCACAAAGCTGTAGTCTGACTTTTTGGGCAGATACACCGCATCATTTTCTTTGGCACAAAATGTACCTACCTTAGTTTCAAATATAAATTCACCCTTAACAATAAAGAAAAACGCCGCTCGTATTCGATTGTTTTGAGCAAGTTGTCTTTTATTCGGATTTCTGTGTACCACCGTTATATCTTTTACGGAATATCCTTTATTCATAGGTAATTCACCTCTTTTTTCATTATATATAACTTTTTTGGACAAGTCAATAAAAATCGTCGAAATGGTTAAAAAATAGTTATATTCGTTATTGTAAACAGCCAAATAATCTTATATACTTTTTAAAAAAAGGAGGTTTAATTATGAGACTGATTTTAGCACAAATCGGCACAAACCAAACGGTTGCGCTTGCCGTAAAGGAAATTGTGCGTCTGATTAAAGCCATGGACAAAACAATCGCTTTGGATGTAAGACGCTACGATGAGAAAAAAGCAGACGTTAAAAATGCCTTATGGGTAGGTATTGACGGATCGGTAGAAAAAAGCAAAGACGACCATATCGTTATAAAGGTAAAAGATGCAGAGGGTATTATTACAGGTAGTAATGAAAGAAGTGTACTTATCGCTGCATATCGTTTTATGACAGAGCTTGGTTGTCGCTTTTTGCGTCCCGGTCCTGCCGGAGAAAAAATTCCGGAACAGCCCCTTGATTATGCGGATTTAACAGTAGATATTGACGAGTTGCCCAGCTACAGACACAGAGGTATTTGTATTGAAGGTTCTGTTGGTTATGAGCATGTGATAAACACCATTGAATGGTTGCCTAAAGTGGGCATGAACAGTTTCTATATTCAGTTTTTCACCCCCACAACCTTCTTTAAGCGCTATTACAGCAAATACTACGAAAACGAGCAGGATAAGGATTTTGGAAACAATCTCACCGATGCAGATATTGATGCAATGATGGAGCTTGTAAAAGATGAAATTCAGAAAAGAAGTCTGGTGCTACATGCAGTAGGACACGGCTGGTCAAGTGCACCGTACGGCTTTGTTGCAACCGGCTGGGAAAAATATGAGGGTGAAATTGATGATAAAATGAGAGCAGCACTTGCTCTTTACAAAGGCGAACGCAAGTTCTTCAACGATACGCCCATCAGCACCCAGCTTTGCTATTCCAATCCCGGTGTTATGGAGCATGTTACTGATTTCGCTGTAGAATACTGCAGAAAAAATCCACACATTCATTATCTTAGCTTTGGTATGGGTGACGGTGGCAGAAACCATTGTGAATGTGAAGAATGCATCAAAAAAACGCCTTCTGACCATTATGTGGATATGCTTAATTTGCTGGATATCAAGCTGGAAAAAGCGGGTCTTGATACAAAAATTGTATTTACCGTCTATGCAGACACCCTGTTTGCACCAAAACAGGAAAAACTGCGTGACAGCGGTCGTTTTTGTCTTAAATTTGCACCCATCGCCCGTTCTTTCTCGCAGTCTTATGACGAAATTGACCTTGATAATCTGCCCGAAACCGCACCCTTTGTGTTAAATCAGGATATGGTGCGCAACACGGTAGAGCTGAATGTGGCATATCTTGAAAAATGGCAGAGAAATTATAAAGGAGACGCATTTGTTTTTGATTATCACCTGATGTGGGACCACGATACCGACCCGGGTTATTATAATGTTTCAAAAATCATAAACCGAGATATGGCAGCCCTTGACAGAATCAAGCTCAACGGTATGTTAAGCTGTCAGTTACTCCGCTCGGCATTCCCGACAGGACTACCGACCTACACCATGGCAAAAACACTCTGGAACAAAAAATGCACCTTTGAAGAAATTAAAAACGATTATTTCACCACCGCCTTTGGCGAAGACGCAAAGCTGGTAGAAAACTATCTTTCTGAAATTTCAGACCTTGCCTGCCCACCCTTTGTGAGAGGCAACTTAAAGCTTTCTCCTGAAGAAGTGATTGAACGGTATACCAAGCTTAAAGAAGTCGTTATTGCATTCCGTGAAAAACATGCACAAAAAATGGCAGATGTATCTCCTGACTGGGAACATCTTTACATTCACACATTTATGATTCCGATATTTGCGGATGTGTATATGGCAAGATACAGCGGCGACGAAGATGCCGTGCAGGTTCATTCAGATGCGTTCCGTGCCTGCGTCCAAAAATATCAGCCTATGATTGACGATGTTTGCGACGATTATCATATGAAATTTACCTTACTTAAAAAATATCTGGCACGGCATAAACCCGAATAAGCAAAAAGGAGCTGTAATTTTATTACAGCTCCCTTTTATTTCGTCACCCATTCAAAAACATGGACATTTATTTTTTATGCAGTTTTAAGAATGCACCGTCACATTTTGAAATGCAATCGGCATTGCCGTAAACGGTTTCGGAGATTTCCCAGCCATCCTTCATTATAATTTCAGGTTTTATGTCTTTATCCGAATAATTAAGCAGCGTTGCATAACATTCATTGTCGTTTATGGGATGAATGGTAACACCGATATTGCGGTCATCCACTCTGACAATTTTGTCTTTGAGGATATCTTTACCCACCTCCATATAAAGCTTGTAGTAAGGCATCGTATTATACAGGTCGGTCCCTTCAAAAGCAATGCGTTCAACGGGCATATTCAGGAAATATACCGTACCTTTTCCGTACTTATTTTTCAAAAATACGGGATTGTCATTGTCGTTTGTCAAAAGCACCTCTGCTGTGGTTGGTTCAAGAATAATTTCTTTGCAGGTATAAGGAACTTCTTCCCCATCTATGTCAACTTTTCTGCTTGCATTATTTAAAAAGCCACAGGATTTTGCACCCACAAGTTCGGGAAAATCGGTAATCTGACCGCCATTAAATGACAGATACATGGTTGCACCCTTTTGCACACGGTCAAGTAAGGTCATCCAGGTTTTCTTGTAGAAATTTTTCCAACCGCCGATACAAGGAACAAAATAGATATCCCGTTCGGGTATATCGCCATTTTGCGTGTATACAACATCCATCTCGATACCTGCCTGTTTCCCCAGTAAAATGGAAGATATTGCGGTGTGTTCTCTGTTTTGTTCAATGGAAAGTACGCAAACTGCATTCACTTCTCTTTCAGGAAGACCATCGGGAAGCTTGTCTACAAGCTTAGACATTTCCTGCATGGTAAATGCTACAGGCTTCGGCGAAACATCCTGATTGAATAAGCCAAGCTCTCTTTCAATCATAGACCAGGAGTAAGGCGGAAAATCAAGATGCTTTTGTTCCCACGCACACCACCATTGATAGCCCTTTAAATTGTTTGCAAGGGCGGATAAAATCTGAATACGCATAAAGTCGGCACTCATATCCTGACTGCCTATGGTTTGCGAGAAAGTACCGCTTTCCTGTATGTAGGCAGGTTTGCCTGAAACCCCTGCATAGTATATGGTCTGTGCGGTGGGAAGACAGGTGGTGCGCATACGGTTGTAAGGCTCTACATCACCACATACAGTCAGCGACGGATAAGGATGTGTACAAACCATGTCGTTCAGCTCGCCCTGGTGCTCAAGCAGCCAGAGATTATTTTTAGTAGAGGACCCCCACACGCCCGATTCTAAGCTGTGCATATCGCTGCAAACAGGTCTTGTGGTATCCTCACTGCGTATAGCATCTACAACAGCAGCAGTCCAGTTGTAGGATTTGTAAGCATTATCAGCAGGGCTTAGACAGTTACATTCATTGCCAAGTCCCCACATGACAATCGCCTTTTCGTTTTTCAATTCACGCACAAAGCGTTTGATAAAACGACGCATCCACATCAAAGCTTCCGGGTCGGTAATTAAGTTTTTATCATTAAGTACGGGCGGACAGTATATTTTGCCACTCATCCAGCCTGTGACAATCGCTACAACAAGCTCTATTCCGTTCTCTTCGGCAGCCTTGCAAAAATCGCGGAAATGTTCAATCATTTCCATATCCACACCGTCGTCATATACAGGCTCGCCTGTTTTGGCGTTTATATATTCACCATGCAGACCGCACCATTCGCTTGCACGTTCAACCGGCTGAAAATCTCTCCAGTTAGGGAATACGCGCAGATTTTTCACACCGTATTCTGAAAGTAACTTCATTTCCTCGCGGATTTTTTTACCGTCATAGTGCAGCCACATTTCGGTCCCCCAATCACGTCCCCAATAATTTGCGCCTAAAATAAATTTCATATATTTACCTCCTTTGTTTGTTGACAAATTTCTTTTATAATGTTAAAATAACATAAATTTAGTTTTTTTGCATCATAAAACAAAACAAAATCTTCCCATTTATTTACTTTTTAAGGAGAAAATATGAATACTATCTTTTACGAGGCGATAAAAGATTCTGCAGATGCCGTTTTTGCAGAAGAGCAAATAGCTTACAGCGGACGGTTACATTTTCATCGCGCTTTTGAAATTGCGTATATCATAGACGGCAGAGCCGAGTACACCATAGAGGATAAAACCTTTATAGCAGAAGCAGGCGATATTGTTTTTGCCCATTGTTATTACAGGCATACCAGCTCGGACAGAATACCGCACCGAAAACATGTCATCGCTGTACCTGAGCGCCTGACCCGTGATATCGCCAAGCTTTTTGAAAACAAAACACTGCCTATGTTGCTTTCGGATAAGGCATTTAACCTGACCTTGTTTCCGTGCTTTGATGCTTTGGTGAAAAACCACGGAAAAGCACTTAAAATCACAGAAAAAGGGTATGCAAGTGTAATTTTCGGGTCGGTTGCGTCCCACTACGATATGGAGGACATCAAAAGACCACTAAGAGCCGTATCTCAGATTTCGGAAATTTTGCAATTTGTGGACGATAACTATACCGAACCGCTTTCACTGGAAAGTATTTCTGCGAATTTTGGTTATAACAAAACCTATTTTTCAAGAATGTTTAATCGGTATATCGGTATGTCGCTGACTGATTATATCAACATGGTTCGCTATGATAACTTTGAAAAACTACTTAAAAACAATCCTGAAAACAACATCACAAGCCTTGCCTTAGAGTGCGGTTTTTCTTCGCTCGCAACCTTTTACCGCGTGAGAAATGTGAGAAATAAATAATAAAGTTCCCATGCTGTTGCTACCTTATATTATCACTTGTCTTTATGTTTGATACAAAGAGTCTGCGCACTTCGATTCTTAGCATTTTTTCTTTTTTTGTAATGAACATATCTCCATAAATTTAAAGGTACAGCCCATAAGTTTCACGATTACTGTTAAACTTTCACGATTTGAATATAAAAAAATAACCGCCACCCAAAATTTAGCTCTCGGATGGCGGTGTTTTTGTGTGTAAAATTATAACGAAAAGCCCGAAAAAGGCTTAAATAAAGGCAAAAATAAAAGGACAACAATTCTATCAAAACTGTTGTCCTTATGTGGATAAAGACCACAACTTTAATAGAAAGTTTCATCTTTGAACCACAAGGTTTCATTTTAAAGTCAATGATAAATTTCAATATGAAAATTAAAGAAATTACAGATGGCGGTTTAAATACATTTCGAGTGTATTTCTACAGTAACTTGTTTCAGCGCAAACCATATCAATTATTTTTTCCGACTGTTTGACATAAGCACGAAACTTTTCTTTCAAAGCAGGAACTTTTTCCTTTTCACCGCTGTATGCGGCAATGTATGCATCTGCAAGAATATCGGTAAGCATTGCATGGACAGCTAAATATTGCCATTCCTTTGACAAGTCCCGGTACCGTTTAATATATTTTTCGGAAAAATCCTTTATAACAGCTTTAACTTTTTTGCAACGTCCTACATATTCTTCTTTCTCAAAAAGATGAACCTGACCGCGAATAAAATTCGGACAGAAAAGCGCAGAAATTTCCGCAAGATATTGCGAAACCGCATCTGCATTATCCTGAAAAGCGGCTGTAAAATATTCATTCTTGACATCTTCAAAGCTTTTGCTCTTATTCCACAAAGCCGATGCCATACAATATTGGGGCAAGCCTGTCGGAAAAGCAGAACGAAGCAGTTGACAACTTACCATACCGTCAAGATTCAATTTTTCCAATGCAACCATATCTCTGTGCATAAGTTCTGCCACGTTATAGTATCCCGGATCTGCGTGGTGGTCCCACATCAGATGATAATCAAAATCAAAAGCTTCGCCATTGTAGTGCTTTTGCCACTCTTTCAAATACGAAATGTTTATAGCGGTGCCGCATCTGTTAAACTCTTTGTTGCGTATATAAGGCGGAATTTTCGGCAAATTATCCAAATCAATTTCATCATAAAATTCAGAATACCAACGATTAATCGGTGCAAACATAAGCGTAAATCTGTCGGGATTTTTAAATTTTTCCTTTTCAGGTGCAAACAACAAATCCACATATATCAGAAAAACAATTTTGGTATCAATGCCTGCTAAGCTCAGCTTTTCATCCAGCATATTGAGCATATCCACATAATAGTCAGAGGGTCTTTTTTCAGCACATTTCTCACACTCACACTGATTAAGCGCCTCGTCTGCCAGCCAGAAATGCAAATAATCTACCGCTGGATGATTTTTACAGTACTCTACCACAGCATCCGTCATTTTATTTTGCACATATGGGTTGGAATAGCAAAGATTTGTGTTTTTCGGCACTCCGCCGAAAAATTCTCTTTTTCCATTTCTCAACGCAAGAATGTTTTTAACACTTTCATCTATCTCGCCCTCAAATTTCTCCCAGCCTGAATCATCAATGCCGAAAGGTGCACAATTCCATCCGTGTCCTACCGCATGATAAACAAGACCTCTTGTTTCTATTTCGCACAAAAGCGAGTCAATCATCGCATCAATGTCCCGGTTTGGAATTTCATTGCCGAAGTCACGGTCTTTGCTATCTTTATAAAACTTTTCATAATACTTTCGGAAGAAAATGCCGGGAGTGGAAAACTGTGTGAAGAAAGCACTCATTCCCACTTTAGGAAGCCAGTCAATGGTATTAAAAACATGCTCATACCCAACCGCTCCTTCAATACAAATACCTCTGTGATTATAGCTTGGTGTTTCTTGTACGTCTGCTGAAACATCTGCATAATCAAGTGTCCGTTTTGGAATTTTTTCACCGTCTGTGCCGGGATAAAGATATCTGCATCCCATCTCGTACATAAACCGATATGCCGCAATAAGAACACTTCGTTCATTTGCACCGGTTATTATACCTGCACCATTTTTGACTCTGATAAAAATGCCGTCTTTCTTTTGGTCATATTTCATAGAGCCGTCAAGCCCTACCCAAAGTGCATTTTTAACCGATTCATTCTTTTCGGGATATTTTCTGACATCCAAAACAAGCGAGTTGTCCATTGTTTTAATCAGACGCATAATTTCTTTTACGGCAAATCTTATCGTTTGGTTATCCCCGATTTGTGCCAATATCAATCGCATATCTATTCCTCCACTATTAAGACTTAAATATATATAATGCCGTTTCGTAAGCTTTTAATTGTAACGAAACCTCTCTTCCCGTTCCGCTTTCTGAAGTGCCTGCTTTTTTCCAGGCTTTTTCTTCGCCGAAATCCAAAGTTCCCGAAAACCCTTTATCATTTGCAATCACGGCAAGAAAACGGTTGTCGCCATATAAGATGTACTCTGCATCACAGTAAATATGACACCCTGCTTCTGCTGCAATTTCTTTCAAATCGGCAACAGAAAGAAACGGAATGGTATTCATAATAATTGTTCTGTCTTTTTCTTTTCTTTGTGCCAATGTCCCCTTTACAAACTTTTGGTAGATACAAGATACATCATATTCCGAAGGTCATTTATAAGCCAAATCCATCTGCCTTTTACCTCCTTGGGAGTGTGGCTTAACGAGCGCAGAATTTCATCTGCCTGATTAAAATATTCCTCCAACAATGCCATTTTTCGGCTTTCATCATAAGTAAGTGCCTTTTCTCTGAAATTCGGGTCATCTGTCAGTTTTTCAAGCGGCTGACGGGAAAGGGGCATAGCCTTCACCCGTTCACCCAACATAAGCATACGACCCTTGATATACAAATTTCGCCAGCACAAAGCCATTCCCGTACCACCATACAACGGATCAAGGGTTCCGGCATAAAATTTGTCTATGGACAAATTAAGATTTACTTTTCCCAATCCGCAAGCCTCTTCAAATGCCAGATAATTTGCTTCGTTGGGCGGTGCAAGAAAAGATTCTTCCCCGAATATGCTTACACCGTTTACATTGTGTTTTCTTGCTTCTGTAACCAACTGCCATATAAGCTCCACACCCCAATCGGCAGACCCGAGTATAGAATACTGACTGCCTGCGTGTACACGCAAAATGTTATCGGCTTTTGGGGTATAAATATTCTCCGTCCAACAATCTGTTGCATAATCGCCGATTGCTCTGTCGCCTGCCCACTGCAAAATGGCATCATCCGGCAAGGCAGACAACAGTTTTCGATCTTCATCGGGCATCGATTGCCAGTTGCCGTCAACATATCCACCTTTAGGATAAGCAAATCCCGAATAGGTTTCGCAAATCACCCACGCATCCGCCTTTTTCTTTTTGGATACATCAACTGCAACACGATAAGTATTTATCATATCCTCTACAGAATAATCCCGTTTTACATTTCTGTTTTTTCTGCGCTCTTCACAAAGCGGACAATGACAAACGCTGTAGTCACCCACTTCTACCTGAATACCGTCAACATCAATCTCATCATAGAGCCACCCCAATGCCTCTTTAAACCATTCTAAATTTTCAGGTCTTGAAGGACACGCGAGAATGTTCATAGGCCCGAAAGGATAAGGATTTCCATTTTCATCCACAGATTTATATTCCGGATGTTCCGTCAGCCATGTATTTAAAGAATATGGATGCGAACCAAATTTTCTGTCAATTCCGAGTGAAGCTTCTTCGGAAGGATCATAAAAAACACCTCCATAACTGAACGCACTTACCCCCGGCATAATTCTGACATTCTTTTTTCTGCCGTATTTTACAAGCTCCTTTAATTGGTTCAAACCGTCATTATGTGCGCGGAGTGCACCCCAGATCACAATTCCGTTGAAATGATGCGCACTTGCATAGTCCACCATTCGTTTGTAATCGCTTAAAAACGCCTCTCTTCTGAAATTTTTACCTGAGCAACCCATAATCTTGCTTTCAACAGATATATCCCAGTTCGAGCCTAAGTCCCATGTCCAAAGCACACGATATTTTGGTGTATTCACATTCATTCCTCCTACAACAACACTTTTACGAGCAGCATTTTTATTTTATTATATTTACATTTCCATCTTAGTTCCTTGATAATTTTGATTTATTGTAGCACAATTTTGACTTTTCTTTTTCTGTTTCCGTTGACTTTTCTTTTTGGATATTATATAATAGCATCAACAAAGTATTCACCACTACATGACAGGAGTTAAACATGAATCCTTTAACGCAATACGAAAAAAGTAATTTCCAAAAACAAAATTCCCCAATCCTTTTTAGTATTTGGCAAGAAAGAGGTTATTTCAGTGCGCATTGGCATGAACACACCGAAATTCTTTTTTTTAAGACTAACGGCTATAAAGTCACTGTAAACGGAACTACCTACGAAACCCAAAAAGGCGATATGCTGCTCATTAACGGCTATGAGCCTCATTCCTCGGTACGCCTGGAGGATGAAACCATTTTTTACGTACTCCGAATCAATACTTCCTTTTTAGCTGATGCCTCCTTTCAGAATTATTCCTTTCCCACACGCATACAAGGTGATCACGTCATTCGGGACTATTTTGACAAGTTGTGCGAGGAAAGCACACTGCAAGAGCCCGGGTATGAACTGGAATTAAAAGGAATCACTTACAGGCTTTTGTGCCACTTACTCAGAAACTATAAATCAGGGCAATTATCCCCAGAAGAGATTTCCCTGAAACAAAATAAATTGCGGAAAATTAACAGCATTTTAGAGTACATCGCCGCCCACTATTCCAATCCGCTTACCACCGCCGATCTGGCAAAGCAGTTTCATTTGAATGAGCAGTATTTTTGCCGCTATTTTAAAAAGGAAACGGGTCAGTCGGTCACCGGCTACATCAATCAGTATCGCTCGGAAATAGCCGCATCATTTTTAAAGGAATCCGATTACAGCATTACCGAAATTGCACTATTGGTCGGTTTTACCGATTCCAACTATTTCGCCAGAATTTTCAAAAAATATACCGGAGTTTCCCCGAGAGAGTATAAAAAAACACTTGGCATTCATTTAATTTAAAATCGGTCATTTATTAATAGCGACAGCACATAAAAAGCATCTACCTACTCAAAAATTTGACGATTATATAAAAATTTCACGACTACCCCATAAGTTTCACGATTACTGCAAAGTTTTCACGAATATTATAAAATTTCACGATTTGTTTATAAAAAATAACCGCTACCCGGAATTTTACGCTCGGATAGCGGTGTTTTTGTATGTAAAATTATAATGAGAAGCCAGAAAAAGGCTTAAATAAAGGCAAAAATAAAAGGACAACATCTCACAAAATTGTTGTCCTTATGTGGGGCACGGTGACTCTGCGTTTCGCATTTCTTCGGGCGACCTCGTCGCCGGCGAAGAAATTTGTTCACTCGAGACACGACAGTCCATCAGTTTGGTATTTTTCAAAAATGTTATCAGCAACATATATGCTACATAACGCATCCTATCTAGTGCGTGAGCGATCGGCACTACTCCATTCATTATAAATCTTCTCTGCAGGGCGCCCCTTTATCGGCCACCGACGGTCACCGAAGGGACGGTCGACCTGCTCGTCCCACTTCCACCAATAAAGACCGTACCACCAAGGCTCGCTTTCAAACATTTCAATAAACATTGCAAGATAATCGGCCTGCTCTTCGGGCGGAAGATTGCTTCCAAATTCTCCGAAGAGAATGGGCTTTTCATATATTTCGGCAACTCTTCTGAAACGGTGGAGCTGCGGAAGGAAATCTTCCTTTCTTTCCTCTTTTGTGAGACCGAGAATAGCGGCAGAATGATAGCAAGAAAGGGAAAGAAAATCCAAATCGTAAAACCAATGGTTTTTATCGTTTAAAACTTTTTCATAATCTATTATTCCCGTATGGGTAGTGTGGCAGGAGGTAACGGGTCCGCTGTAAACGGCACGCACCTTTTCTATCAGATTTTTCCAATAGTCGTTATAGTCAACAAGACGGTCAAGCTCACTGTCAATACAGTATATCTCGGCACCAGTTTTTTCTGCAATTTTTGCATAATAAACGGCGCGCTCGGTCATAGACGTAAACCAATCGGAAAGCTCGGTACGGATAAGACCGGGTATACGTTTTCCCGTGTGATCCGCTTTCGGGAACCATATACCAAGTCTACCGGAGCCGTCAAGAGTTTCTAACATAGGACGTAGCTGAACCTTAAGTCCTAAACTATGCAAGTAGTCTATCATTTCCATAACTTCCAAATCTGAGGGTGTCATAACAAAATCCTTAAACTGCTTTACCGAATAGGTATGTTCCTGATATACAGTCACAACAAGCACCACCCAATCGGCACCCGATTCCTTTATGGCTCTCGCTTCAGCCTTAGCTTCCTCGGTAGAAAACCAACCATTTTTTGCACGAAATCCGAAAGTAACCCCAAGATGCCAGTTGCTAAATATATTATTCATTTCACTTCTCCTTTGTTTTTTTATTTCATTATAGCTTCAATATAAATTTTATCATACATATCAATTACCGGAACATCATATTCTTCCAGGATGTGATTTCAAAGGTGTACACGCCACCCTCGGGGATGCAGGAAGAAATATAAACAAATGTATTCACGCTTCAAGTCCCTCCAGTAAGCCTTTTAAATAGCCAATGGCATACAATCTGCCCAACGCTGTATAGCCGTCTCCGTCTGTTTCGCCTGCCATAGCAGGAACATGATCTACACGGATGGGGACATTTATACCAAGACTTTGATAGAGTTTTAAAATTTTACCCATTTCAATTTCTCCGTTATCGTGGAATGTTTCACGAAAGCAGGTTTTGTTCCCTGTGGTATTTCTGAAATGGATAAAGAAAATTTTGTCACGAAGTTTTGGAATGATGTCATATAAATCTTCGCCCATCATCAGGTAGGTTGCCTGACACATGGTAACACCAAGGTTTTTACTATCAACTATGTTGATAGCTTTTTTTATATTTTCATAATTTATCATTATTCGTTCAACCGTTCCTAACTTTTCCAATGGCGGATCATCAGGATGTAAGGCAAGCTTTATATTGAATTTTTCAGCATATGGAATTGCAGCTTTTATAAAGTATTCATAGTTATTCCATAATTCTGTTGCAGTTATTTTTTTGTCAACTTCTTTAAAGTCACTCAAATCAAATCCGGTAACCAAAGCACCACCGCGTTCTTCGATGCTATCCGACGTCCTCAGCCATCCAATATGTGCCATCCAGTTAAAGCAAATGGTGCGAATGTCGAGCTTGTCCATATACTCAAACATTTTAATTACTTTTTCAATGCATGCATCACGATATTCATCGCCAATTTTGATGTGGTCATGTAATTCATTGGGCATTGGCTCTATAACAATTGGTTTTATCCCAAAATCGACAAAATCCTTATATACCTTTTCCCAATGCGAAAAATCTGAAATATCAAATTCTGTGTCCTCAGGCAAGCGGATAACACCGTGTTCTACGCCGCACTGTTTTGCATAGTCCCATGTCATATCGTGACTGCTCTTAAAGTAATCTGTTAAAATCATAATTAAACCTCATTACATAATCTTAAAAATTGTTCCGTATAATAAATTTTCAAATTTTACTTTTTCGTCACCAACACTTATTTTTGTGCTGTCATCTTCCCAAATCTTAAATTCTTTTATGCTTGTGCCATTAAAAGAGATTTCTTTTTCTTTTATTACAGTTGTACTCTTAAAGTCCCTTAACACTTTTTGCCAGCAATCCGACTTGTTTCTGATAAATCCAAGACTTACAGTCTTACCTTTTAAAATAAATATATATGCTTCATCATCAGAAAAATCTATACTTTCAAACTCTTCATTCTGAAAATCAATTTCCGAAACCATATCTGCAAGGGGTTTGAAATATTTATATAAATTTTTCGATTCCACATATCTTTGGTCCCAATGCCATATATGTCCGCATGACGCACTCCCCAAAAAAACCGGGGTATAAACACAATCCACAAATATAATTCCTCTGTCATCACATGAGTAATATTTAAACTCGCCACTATGATTGTTATTGACAGCACCCGTTTCTGCCACTATAAATGGCATGGTGTCATCTTTAATCATCTTCATTCCTTCTTGTATTACTTCAACGGGATGTCTTGTAGTATCAATATATTTTCCACCCTGGTCAAGATATCGATGCATCTGCTTAAAATCACATTTCCCCCACGGGAACTCATTATACACATCAAGAGTTTCCTCACAGTCTAAACTTCCGTTTGAATTTACAACTAAGTGGTCAGGAAAAAGCTTCTTAACCTTCGGAAGCATTTCTTCATTCCATTTTATAATATTTCCACTTTCTTCTCCCATGGCATTCATCTCATTCCAAAGCTCAATCGCAAAAATTACGGTATCTCCCGCATATCTTTTTGCATATTCCTCCACTTTTTTAAGCCATTCTTTTTTCCACTTATCTTCTGTGAGCCATTCTTTTGCAGAAGAGCATTTTTCACCATTTAAATAGAAATTTTTATTAAACATTTCGAAAATATAACTATTTTCTGATTTGTCGTAGTAAAACCATCTGAACTGCTCCAATGTGATTTTCAATTTAATCCGGTATTTTTTTGCCATCTCTACAATCATGTCAAGCTTGGCAAACTGTTCCCACTTATACTCATCGGCATTTTGGGTATCAGGTGAAAAATATGGATGTCCTACCCATATTCTTACAAGATTAACACCGTTTTCCGCACATTTTTTAAACCAACGCTCGTATTGTCGTAATCCCATATAATTAAACTTACCACTAAGACCAAACTCTTTCCCATTTGACACTCCGCAAGCCCTTGGAAATGCCAGGTTTACACCAATAGGATAAAAATCTTTTCCGGATGAATAGGAAAAATATCGTCTGTCCTTCTTGCTGACTTCGATATACCCATCATCAATATTCTCTTCTGCAACAAATTCTTCATTTTTGCTCTCTCCGGATTCAAAAGTTATCTGCAAAATATATTTGCCTTTACTTTTTAGCGTAAATCTTATTTTATGACAAATGTCTCCCTCCGGATAAAGATGTTCAATTCCCTCGTTATCATATTCAATTCGCACAGGTTGATATTCATACGAAAAAAGTTCTATCACTTTTTTATTTTCATCAACAAGATAAATACTTTTAGGTTTTTCTTTCAATTCCCTTTCGATTCTTTCATAGCATTTAATTTTCATATTCATACCTTCTTTTCTTTTTTTTCAGTGTAACATCAAAAAAAATCCATGTCAAGAAATTTCATATTATGAAATATTGAACTTTGAAACAATTTGTGATATAATTGGTGTCAGGAGAGTGATAGCATGATAGGTTCTGTACAAAAAGCAGTAAAGATTCTCAATACAATTTCCGAAGAGAAAAACAGACCGGTTTCTCTTTTGCATATAAACAAGATTACGGGAATCAACAAATCAACCTGCTCACACATAATATCCACACTTGAATCAGAAGGCTTTGTTAAAAAGATTTCTCACTCAAAGGGTTATGTACTTGGCCCTGCAGCATATTGTCTTTCGAGACATGGAAGGTATGAAAATGAATTTGTATCCACATGCCACCCATTGATAAACTGGCTCCATAAAAAAACAGGATATTCTGTAATTCTTGCTGTAATTGAAGGAGGTCAGAAATATACAATAGATTATATTGAGACCGAAAAAATACTTCCAGAATCTTCAGAGATTATGCCCGACGACATATATCGCACCGCAACAGGCAGAATTATAATGGCAAATATGAATAAGGATGATATAAAAAGAGTTTTTGAAAAAAACGGAATTCCGCCTGAAGGACACTGGGATGAAGTTACATCCTTTGATACATTGAATGCTGAACTTTCGGAGATTGATAAAAACGGTATCGTACAGACACACAATGCAAGAAATGATGGCAAAATTACACTTGGTTATGCTGCCGCCGTTTTCAGATATACCAAATGCGTAGGTGCAATCGGCATTGCTGTTTTATGCACAAGAGAAGAGTATGATCATTTTGAGGAAAAAGAAAAGCTTATAAAGCAGAATATTATAAAAGCAAGAACAGAAATAGGCAGACGCCTTAAATATTCATAGGCGAAGATGGTGTAAAATAAATTCAAAGCCATTTTAAAATTACTCCCTTTGCATCTTTTTTACCTTTACAATCAATATTGTGTCCACAACCCGGAATTCAAACTTTTAGTATGTCCATAGATTAGGATTCACACTTTTAAAGTGTCCATTTTATAGGGTACATTTTATCACGTTTATTCAAAAATTTAACGATTACCCCACAAGTTTCACGATTACTATAAAAGTTTCACGATTACTGTTAAAATTTCACGATTTGTTTATAAAAAAATAACCGCTACCCGAAAATTTGATCTCGGATAGCGGTGTTTTTATATGTGAAAATATAACGAAAAACCTAGGAATGGCTTAAATAAAGGCAAAAATAAAAGGACAACATCTCACAAAATTGTTGTCCTTATGTGTGTTGAAGGTATGCGTTTAATAGAATTTTCCCCAGGGGGGTGCAAGCCTATAAAGTTGTCATTTCAACTTCATTCTAACGCGAAACACTTGGCATGAAAGTTGAAAAATTTTATTTTACAGAATAATTATCAACTTCAAATTCGTTAAGTATGTTGCGATGCCATGTGTATCCATACAAACCGGTTTTGCCTGACGAAAAAGTGTTGTCTGTTGCGGTAAGCAAAGCTTTGCCGTTTACACCGCACTGTAGCTGACCACCTTGCATATCCAAAAACAATTCATACGCCATTCCGGTTTGAATGGCAGTTTCCTTGCTCGCAAGCAAGGTCATTTTTTTATTCTGCACTTTATAAAGCTCCAAGTTTCCGTTTTTGTTGTTTAAGCGAGCAAGATAATAGTTATCTTCATCCTTTGCCCTGCCGACAACGCCTGCTGTCTGTCCATCAGATAAAAGTTTGATTGTCGCCGTTACACGGCAGTTGTCATAAACATTTTTATGCAGAGCCAAAGCCGAGCCACCAACCCCTGTTTGCTTAAACGCACCATCTGCAATATGCCAGTTACCCTGCCGTATTTGCCAATCTGTACAGAAACGCAATCCGTCTGTAAAATCGTCTGTTACACCAACTTGCTTTGCAGGTGTTACCGTAACATTTTTGGAAAAGTCATTGCTAAGTACCTGTTCCAAAGAAGCAATGGACTCGCCTGAAATTTTCAAGCCATCTAACGTTATGTTTTCGGTAAGATGCTTTGCATCATATCCTAAGACCACAACACCCCTGCCGTTTTCTGCCACAAGATTTTTTACGGTAACACCGTCAATATGACCGCGATAATCTTCTTTTTCCACAGGGTCGGTAAGCTCTACATCGTTGCTGTAGTTTTCTTTTACAATCTGCATATGCAATACAGCCCAGCCCGGTTCATTTTCCACAAACACATTTTCAATGTGCACATTCTTAAGGGTTACCCAGTCTTGAATATCCAGCATCACAGCATTGCAGGAGGAATTTAAAATATATGTATTGGTAATCTTTATGTTTTCCCATAATTCTGTTTCCATAGACGAGCCGAAACGAATACCGTTGCCGCCTTCTGAGGAGTTATAAATGGTATTGTTATGCGCCACAACATTTCTTGTCGGTTCTTCTAATGTTTCCACCGCACGGACTGTATGCCAGCCAAAGCCATCATCACCCGACATAATAAAATTGTCGTGAATATGGAAATCTTCAATGGTATCTACATCCAGTCCGTCATTTTGCACGCGCATTGCCATGGTATTCATGTTTGAAATTTCAAAGTTCTTACACTTCAAATATAATGCCTGCCATTTATGTGCGTTTCTGACACTTATACCCTCTATTTTGCCGTTGGTGCACCCTTGGAAATACAAACCTTTTGTGCGGTTGTTGGTTTTCCACACACCTTCGTTTATTTCAGGATTGTCCACACCCGGATAAGGAGATGTGGTATATTTCTCCGCTTCAAGAACACCGCGTCCCAAAACCTTTATATTTTCCACATTAACACCCTGAATTCTTCCGTGCACAACCGCACCTGAAGCGATGTATACCGTCTGATTACTTTTAAGATTTATAACACCCGCCTCATGCACACCCGGTCCAAAATAAATCACATTCGGGTCATTTTTATCCGGAATTTCCGTTTCCGGTGGTGTAATCAGCAAAATCAAAGCAGGACTGTCGGGCATTTCCATCATAAGGTACATAGGCTCATTCAGTTTGAAAGAAACCGTGTTTTCCTGCACTGTTGCTTCAACGTCCCTTGCTGTAGGAGAAATTTTATACTTTTCAAGTCCTTTGCGTGCAGTAACGCTTACTTCGTACGCCCCCTCTGCAGAAAATGTGGCTACATCCCAGGAGTATCCATCCACCTTTTCGGCACGGACGGGCACTTTTATGCCATTTACCGTAACCGCATACACATCACTTTCAGGAAACAGAATATTCCCTTCGTGCGGGATTATTCTATCCTCTGCAGAAGCTGTAAATGTAAACAGCATCAGCATAAGCAGAAAAGATATTGTAAATATTATTTTCTTCATATTTCCACCTCCTTACTGAATGACAACCGCATTGCTTAGCGGATACGGTGCACCGATGTTCTCAAAAGCAGTAATCTCAATTGTATCACCTGTTTGCTTTACAAATCCATTAAGCGGAATATCAATCGCTTGTGCTACATCCTTCTGAAGCGTAACCAAATCACTCTGCCAAGCTTCTATCATGGTACCCTCGCTGTTATACCGGGTAACCAAAAGCTTTACCGTTTTATTTTCTGCGTCCAAAATCTTTGCCTTAACTGTCGCATCCTGCAAAACGCCTGTTAGCTTCAGCTTGTGACAGTATGCAGTAAACACGGTTGATTTATCCGTAAAAGTTTTACCGTCTGTGCTTGTGAACCGATTAAATGCCACCGAATATGTCTTTCCTGCTTTAAAGCCGCTTTCCGGTTTTACAAAAAGGACACCGTTTTTTTCAGAAACTTCAAATTGAATTTTCTTACCGTCTTCCAAAACATCGATAAAATCTTCTGTTACACCACTTGCATTTTGAAAACAGAACGCTTCGGTATTTTCTGAAAGATCTTTCAACTTTCCGTTTTGTGTACCATCCTTTTCATTAAGGAACGCAAATGTAGGAACAATTGCTTCTTTCACATGTTTGGCAAACAAAACATCATCATACACAACCATGCTTTCAGGTGCATCGGCTGACGGTGTATAGGCAAGTCTGAAACGGTAAGTACCTTCTGTTGCGTGAAAATGAATTACATTTGCAGGCTTTGCACCGGATAAAACCTTTTGTCCGTTCAACGTAAAATCAAAAGTTCCTTTCTCAACATCAAAATCAAGCACCACATGTTGCCAGCTGTTATCGGTAAAAGTTAAAGGTGTTCCGTCCGCCTTTAAAATCGGTTCATAGGTTGTAATACCCTTTTTACAAATCCCCACCGTACCGTCATACATAAAACCAATCAGACCGACTGCCGTAGTTGCACCCGGAACATCCTTGGTGTAAGTAGATACATCTGCTATAAGACCGCTTCCGGTTCCTGCTTTTCGAATAAAAACATTATATTCAAAACGGTATTTATCCGCACCGGTAATGTTTGCAACCGGTATGTTCCACACATCCAAAAGCGCACGTCCGGGCTTACTTTCGGCAGCTGTAAAGCGAATGCCGATATCTTGGCTTAACTGTCCTTCAGAAAGCGGAATTACATATGTTTTTTCGCCCAACTCGGATACATCTACGCCAACCATATTTGAACCGCTTGCCACCATACCCCAACCGGGCATTGATGTTATATCATTCTTTGTAAATGAGGCTTCCAGAAACTTCGGCTCTGTTCCGCTGAAATTCTCCGCCAGTATATTTTCGGCAGAACCTAAAATTGCCTCTAAAGCAATCGGAGCTTCCGATGCCTGCACCGTAAACCATGACATGCATAAACACAATACACATATAACACATAAAACTTTTTTCATCGGAATTCCCTCCTTACTCTACTGTATATGAAAACATCTGCGGTGTTCCGGTCAGTACACCATTTGAAGTTTCTACCCATTTACCGACCGTTACCATAACTTTATCTCCACTCTTTAATGCTTCGGAAACCTTAAAGCTTATTATGTCTGTCTGTATATCCGTTGCAGAAAGCGGTTTGTCGTTTACGGATGCAGTAATATATTTCAACGTTTCATTTTTTATGCTTTCATCAAATGCAATTTTAATTTCTTCATCACCGTTTTTCGGAATTTGTGGCAAAACAAACGGAGCATCTGTGTACCTTGCCAGGATAAAATCATCAATATAGGTTATAGAGCTTCCCTTGGTATCAGGGGTAAGAGACATACGCAAGCGGACTTTGTTAAGTCCCGGCTCCGCCTCGCCCGTACCGTCCCAGGGGAAGGTAGAATTGTTATATGGAATGTCTTTTGCAACGGCAACACCGTCAAGATATAAGGTATACACTTCTCTTTCAGCATCAAAATCCGCTGCTACATGTATCCATTTCTTTTGCGCATAGCTTCCGCAACGAATCGCTTCATTGCCCATTCCGTAATAGTACACACCGCCGTCACCGGTGAAGAAGAATAAACGCATTCTTCTTTCGCCGCGCATATGTACCCAGGAATAAAATTGAGAATCAAAAGTTTTGTAGTCTTTAGAGAGATTATCACTTTCTATATACAAATTCATTTCCAGGCGCATTTTTTTACTTGTTTCATAACCAAGCGGAAAAGGCTTCGTGTCAAAATGCCCTGCCGTAGTAGATTTTTCCGCCCGAATTGCAACCGCCATATCCTTTGCACCATCTTTAACCTGCTTTTCGGTAAAGGGAATTTCGTATAAATTTTTGCCAGCAGGCGCAGGCGAAACCGCAAGATATGTGGTCGTACCGCCCGGTACAAAATACCACCCTAAGTGCGAGAATTTATCTGCACCGTTGTTGTAAATCTCTTCGTTTTTTTGATTAAAATTGTTTTTATAAGTCACAAACGGATCGGTTGCAGCAATAGGCTGATAGCCTGTATGCTTTCTTACTGTGTAACCGCACTTTTGCATCAGGTTGTAAATCATGCATGCCGCCTCAGCTCGGGTTGCGGTACTGTGCGGTGCAAAGCTTCCGTCAGACATTCCGTTAATAACACCGCCTGCAGTCAAAGCATCCACTGCATCCTTTGCATAATCCGAAATTGTATTGCCGTCCGTAAAGATTTTGGGTGTTCCGTTTGTCTGATAACCAAGGAGCTGACCGGCACGGTAAATCATAGTCGCCATCTGCTCACGGGTGATTGGCTGTCCGACACCAAACGCCGTTTTGGAAACCCCGTTTACAATTCCGCTGTCCTTTGCCATCGCAACATACGGAGCATACCATTCATTGCTTTTAACATCTGAAAAACCGGAGTCGGTCATCTGCTCACCATCCCCCAGCATTGCCATAATCATTTTTGCAAACTGTTCTCTGGTCACCTGACCGTTCGGCTGAAAAACGCCGTCATTCACACCGTTTACAATACCCGCCTCATATAAAGCATTCACACTTGCAGATGCCCAGTCCGTCTCGGTAAAAACATCTTCAAAAATGATTTTTTTATCCGAATTTTTATGGATTTCCCGCTCAAATGCAACTAAAAAACTTTCTGAATTAAAGGTTTTGCCCGCCAGTGCCATGCCGATTGCTTCGGGTGTTTTTGTATACGCATCCATATTAAGCGAAAGCAAAGGTGCCATCACTTTTATAGCTCTGTCCACATCAAACCAGCCTTTTGCATTTGCGATTACAGAGAGACAAATCTCTATATCAAAAGCCTGATGAGCGGTCTCACCGTTTTCAAAATTCCTTCCGTTTAACAAAAGTCCGATTTGCTTTAGGTCAATCTGCTCCGAAAATTCCTTGTACGCCTCACTTTCCGAAAGCCCTGTATTTTCACCGTAAATGCCGGTTACCAGGTCGGCAAAATCCCCGGGATAAAACGCAATTGCCACCGCAACGGAAGCACTCTGAAAAACATCCCGTGCTTCATAAAGGTTATTCACCGTTTTTCCACCCAATGCCGTAAATTTTTCAATCACCACATTTTTAGAAGCATCAGGCAGAGTGCTATACAACACAAAATCGAAATTCCATTCTGTGCCGTGCTTTTCAATGATTCTTCGTGTATCTTCCGGCGAAACGGTCTCTTTCAACACGGCAAAATCACCGGTTAAATCGGATGTGCTTTTATACTCCGCAGAAATTGTCTGTTTCTGCCCACTCTCGTAAAAGAACTGCACCGGATAAGTGCCGGTTTCCATGGAATCATGTGCAGTAAATGCAACAGAAAACACACCGTTTTCATCAGCTATAACCTGCTTTTGGAATACAATATCCGATAAATCAGACGCCTCGCTTATACCGGGCTTTAGCATCTGCACCGTAACATTTTGTCCGCCACATGGTGCTATGCCTGAAATTTCTATTCTGTTTCCACCGTTCTTAACAAGCACATCCACCTTTTCGTCTGCCGCAAAAACGGGCTGTGCCAGCATCAAAAATACAAGCAATAACGAAATTACTTTTTTCATACACACGCATCCTTTCTATCTGCTTTTCAGTTACATTCTACCGCTTCAAACAGTGGTTTTAATGAAGAGCCTTTGTTTACATCGCATTCCCATACAAACATCCTCTGATTTTCTTCAAGTATATATTTTTTACTGTTATTTACACTCACAATAACTTTATCGGCTTCTATATCTTTCATTATACCATTCTTATATGTTGCAATCAATACAAAGCAACAACAAGCTCCGTCATTTGTAAGTGTATATGTGTTGCCATTACGTATCAGCTGCAACCCTTTTTTACCGCTTGCGTTGGAAATATAAAGGTTTTCCCATTCATATGTCTTTAGTGCGCTGTTTGTTGTATTAACCAATCCCTGTTGTTCACCTACATACACACCGTTTACATATTCAGCCGTATTTGTACTGATTGAAATGCCGTCCACCGAAAAATCCAGACGGTCATCTTTATCTGAATTTATCGCACTGTTGACAATAGGTACATTGTCAAACAGCACATACCCCGACTCAACTACATCGGCTGTTGACGCATTATCCTTCACCTCAAGGTAACCGCTTAAATAACAACCGACTAACGCGTCATTTGCTGTAACATCTATCGGGATACTGCCTAAATCTTCATTGAGAATACAGTATTTGCTTTTACCTGCTGTAAGAGGCGAGGTCACTCTGCCCATAGCATAAAGTACGGAAAGAGATATCGGCTCAAAACTGTATTTATCGCCTGTTTCAAGCTCGATTGCCTGTGGTGCAATTGTGTATTCTTTGTCAAGCGTTCTGCTTTCAGTCAGATATTCGGTTTCCACATTAAATACAATTTTCTTGTTTCTATCAGAAACAGGGATGAAAAATTCGTACGGAAATTTGTCATCCACAACGGTTGAAATTTCATCTTCTCCCTCAAAATGCCATTTAAGTGTTGCTTTCACAATTCCGTTTTCACCATCACCACCGCCAACGGAAGCAATACCTTTATCATTTGTAAACGGATACTGCTCAACAGACCGACCTCCCACAAAGATATACCCCATGTAGCTGCTTGGTTCGAGGGAAAGAGCGTACGCCTTTACATCATAGCCTTTATCGGTGTCATAGCTGAAGCTGTAATTTCCGCTTGCATTTACGGTATAGCTTTGTGTGTATGTGTTTCCCTCATACATAAGACCTAAAGCGGTATTTTCTAAATTTGTTTGTGCCGTTTCATCGAATTTAATTTTTGCATATTCCGGAATATGAATGCCCGTACCACTTACTGCAACTGTTGCAATTCCTTTTTGGGAAATTGTAAGGGTAAGTTTGTTTTCGGCAACAATTGCCTCTGTTGTGTTTCCTGCTTTATCGTACACAGTCGCACTTGCACCCTCTTTGATACCAAGGTCGGTATTAAAAGTTACGGTTACCGTTTCGTCACTATCTCCTGCATTGGTCAGCACGAATGCTGCTCTACCCTCGCTTCTGCCTGCAATCCAATCAATCTGCTTGGAAGAAACTTCTATCGTTCCTTCTTTTAGCCATGGCCACATTTGGTTTTCATCGTAAATTACGCCGGGTGCATGCCCGTATATCCTGTTGTTGAACCACGCATATCCTTGTGCTCTGGTGGTTGGAAAATCAACTTTTCCGTCGGATTTTACATACGCATTGGAAAAGAGATAATCATGAATTGCAGATAAGAACACAGGGATATGATGAAAATACAGACTTGTGGAGTCGAATGCTTCTGTAGGATAATTTTCAATTCCCGGAAGCATTGTATAATTTGAATAATAGTAACCGGGATAATTTGCAAATCTTCCTACCAATGAGGCGCGCGCCAAATCCATCATAAGTGTATCATCTGAAAGATACCCGAGTCTTAAGACATCTCCCGCCCATGTAGACAGGAAAATATTTCTTCCCTCTCTGCATGTAGAAAAGCGCTCTAATCCAAGTCCTGTTCTTGCAGTTACCCATGCAGGATATGCATCTTTTACATTTCTTACATTCAGATAACCTTCTTCGTAACCCACAACATTGTATTCTGTATAGTCAGCACCATTTTCAAAAACGTTAGTACCTGTAGGCTCCATACATGCACCTCTGCGGTATCTTCTATCACCCATAGACCACGCAGATGTTCTGTCTCGTTTATCCTGTGCAACCAGTTGCTCTGTTTTTTCAACGCGCATTTCCTCTTTGCTCTCCGGCATATCGGTTATACGGAGTGTTGGCAAAAATCGCCTTGCACCTTCCACTGCACCCTTTAAATACTTTTCGTCTCCCATAAACGCATAGGCATCAAGCTGTGCCTGGAACTGCGGCGAGTATCCTGTACTCAAAAAAGCCTCCACATCAGGACCGCTTTCACTCGAAAGAAAAGCTCTTTTTTCTAAATATTCATCTGCGTTTTTCACAGAAAGCGGATAATCGGAAGAATTGTTTGCGTGCTCATACCAAAAATAGTCAGTGGTATTTTTTAAATTTAAGCCTGCTGATTCCACCTCAGTGTTCATAAATCTGCTTTTCGCAATTTCTCTGTATATTGGCATCTGTCCGCGACTTAAAAGATATGCCCCCTCAAAGGTTGCGTTACCCATCGTAGCCTGCGTATAGGAAAGTTCTTTGTTTATAGGACCTTCCGATTGATTTTCAATAGAAAAGCCATTATGCATGTGACTGCCTCTTGTGAGCATATATGCCATGGAAGGAAGAGTTCGTCGCATTAAAAGGTCTTCATCCTCCGTAAGCATATAGCCTTGCAAATATACGAGACCGTTTGCATTTGTTGCCCAGGCAGAATCTTCTATGTTATAGTGGGCAAGCATATCAGAATCCCACCCGCTTGCTTCATCATCTTTCAAAAGATTCAGTATATTAAATGCCGCATCGGTCATAGAGGAATAATAATTATCGCGGTAATCATATACACCTCTTAAATCTTTTGCAACATGGCTGTAAGCATCATACCAACCCTGATTTTCTCCTTCTGCGGACACAACAGACAACGGTCTGTAAGAAAAAGTATATGTATCTCCCGTCTTAAAAGCAGAATCTATACTTGACATTTTCGGTGCAAAAACAGCAGGTAATACACCGCCGCCTTTTCCGGTAATATTCATTACAAAATCTGCATTTTCATCGGTATAATCCAATGTAATCTGTTTATATGTGCCATCCTCCAGCAAATCTTCCTTCCATGTACTTTCAAAGGTGTATCCTGTTGCGTCGTGCGGCCATCTGCCGGCTTCATAAGGAGAACCTTCCACGGGTACTGTTAAATCAATAGAAGATTGATCAACCGCAACACCAACCGTAATTTCCTGACCGCTTTCATTCATTTTGTAGGTCATTTGTGTATGGTCTGTGGTCGAATTGGTTTCGGTAATTGTAACGCCAGGTTCAGGCATTCTTTTTTCCTGCCATCTGAACGGATTTAAAACATAGCCTACCTTTTGTTTATCAATTTCACGAACATCATTGAAAAATCCGAAGGATAGTTCGCCATCTTTTTTAGCCGTTGCTGTAACAGTTACTTTGGGCTCTAAATCGTTTTCATCTAAAGTCCACACAGCAACTAACGATGCATATGTGCCCTCCGCAGTCATACGAACTGTTTTTTCATCCACTTGCTCTAACGTTTTCGGAATCAGCCATTCGGGGATGCCTGAACGAAATACGTTTTGTGTCGCAGACGTATAAAGCTCACCGTCTTCATCAAAGAATTCTGTATAAAAATTTGCGTAATAATTAGAGCCCTGATAATTGATTGCGCGATTTGCATAAAGTGACATAAAACCAAGTCCGCTTTCGTACGGAACGGTTATTAAGCCTTGTGTTTCGATTTCTCGTTGTACCGCCGTGTTTCCGTTATTTAAAACACCTTTTCTGAATTGTATGGTTGTGTTCTCATTATGTAAAACAGCGGTATTTAAAATTTCGTCCATTTCACCCAAGTATTCTTTTGGGAACGGGACTTTTTCGCTGTATGGAATTTTCGGTAAAATACGGTTTGCCAATTCAATTTCGTGACTTGCCGCAGCATTGGTATCAAAATTTTCATTCTGTGTAAGAATGATTGCATCAAACCTCGCATAAGTGGCATCTGCAACCATTTCAAGTGTAAATGTACCATCATTTCCCACCGTAACCGTTTCCGCCGGATATGACATTTTCTCCCAGGCAAAAATCGGTGTGGACTTTGCGGAATCATCAACCTTGTTTTCAAACTCTGTACCTACAAGATGTGTGCCAAACCATTCTGCCTTTTCCGTTTCAGCATCATACCCTTTGTAGCAGAGCTTGTCATTAAAGCGAATGGCAAACTTACGCTTACCTGTGTTATAGTTATAATCCACAGAATGGACATACACATAATACTCGCCCGGCTCAATGCCTACGGCTTTTATAATTGCATTTCCATCATTCAGATTCCTTGAAACCAGTGCCTGATTTTTGTATGCACCAATTTTTAAGTCTTCGGTTGACCTGTTCCAACCTCCAAGCACAGAAAAATCCTCCGGCAAAATGCTATAAGTCGCTTCTCCACCCGACACAAATTTTATATCGGTCAATCTGTTTTTACCCGAACCTTTACCGATTATATTTACAAATTCATCTTTATCTGCGTAGAAAAAGGCACTTCCTGCCGGTACCCACTCTCCGCCGTTTCCTTCAGCAACTCTGATTTGCACCGTGCTTGTTTTACCATCTGCATTTATAATTTCAACGGTCGCACAGCAATCAATATCCTCTGTATATCCGCTGCTGTATTGCGGAACCCAGTAGTAAAGTGTTGTCCAGCCGCTTATATCTTCGGGAACCTTGAATTTCGCAGCACCCGAACCTGTCGGTGCCATAGTAATTCCGTCCTGTCTTTTTAACCCGGAAGTACCTGTCCAACCGGAAAATTCAACACAGGTTTCTTCTGTTGGCGTAACTATAATGCCGTCCGAATTCTGTGCAGAAACCGGCATTGTAAATACAGATACTATCATTACAACAGCAATCAGCCATGAGATTTTCCGTTTTTCCATCCGTTTTCCTCCTTATTGTTTAAGGCTTACTTACAATTTTTACTTCGATCGTTCTATCATTCATGATATCCTCTTCCGTAAAAGAACAAAAGAGAATTTCTTTTTCTTCCGTTCTGCCGTGGTCAAATACCAAATAAATTTTACCATCGTAAAAATCCACGTCCGGATAGGAAGAATTTTCTTCATAAATACATTTTTTGTATTTAAATGTCTTGCCGTCATCTTCGGAAAGATATACAGTCATAAGAATTCTCTTATCTTTACAATCGTTATTTACAAGTAAAATTCTCCCTGACGGTGTTCTTGCAATAAAAAATCTTGTATTGGGATTTTCTATATCTGTAAGCTTGGTTTCTGACCAGGTTTTGCCACCGTCTTCCGACACAGTTTCCGCAAGATAGCCGGTGGTGTTTCGTGCGAGCATATGTAAAGAACCGTCTTTTCGCTCATACACCATGGTTTCGTCACAAGGCGTTTCAATTTTCTTCGCCCCATAGTGTCTTTTAAAGGTTTCACCCTTGTCCTCTGAAATACTGTAACCGTAACAATCGGTAATTTGGTCATAATTGCAATTAAACCATCTGCCGTCAGACAAAACGGTTGTTTTGCAACGCAGAAAACCACTGTCAACATACCGAGGCGCGCTGAAAGTCGGCACTTCGGCATCCGGTTCATCACAAACAGTCAACCATTGTGCATGATGAAAATCCGCAAAAATATATCCGTCCACCCAATGATAGCACTGTTCATCAGACTTAACCGTGTTATTTTGCACCCAATACACAAAAAGCTTACCCTGGGGTGATACAAAAAGCTGAATATCAAGCGCATGTATACAAAGCTCTTTATTGCTTGGAATAATTAAAACAGGCTCCGACCAGGTTTTTCCGTTGTCATCACTGTAAATCAGCAAATTATAGTTTTCCATATGCGGTTCTCTTGTACCTCCGGCGTACCACCCCATAAAGATTCTGCCCTTTTGCGTAATCGCTATGGTAGGACAACCCTGAAATTGGCGGATAGCTTCGCTGTATTTTTCATCTTTGCAATGATAAAGCATTTCACACGCAATTCGTTTTGACATTTCGTTTTCTCCTCATCAATTATAATATCTCAATCTATTATTTTTAATATAGCATATTTCATGTAACAACACCATGACTTTTTGCACACTGTTTAACAGAATGATATAAATTCGGCAAAATATGGTCAATGTAATAGATAATTGACAAAACACAAAAAGCATGTTATTATAATTGCAACACTATATACCGGTTTTAAAATGACTTTTTGCCATATTTTAGGAGGTAAAAATGGAAACAAATGTAACAAACCAAATGCAATTTATGCCAAAATACTACGGCCATGAGAGCTGTCTGCCCGGTCATTCTTACGGCCCTGTGGTACGAATCGAGTATTTAATTCACTATGTAGTTTCCGGCTGCGGTATTTTCAAAACACACGGTAATGAATATACTGTAAATCCGGGAGAAATGTTTGTTGTAACACCCGGCGAAGAATATTACTACCGTGCAGACGAGAAAACACCCTGGTCCTATATCTGGATAGGCTTCTCTTCAAGCGAGCCTTTACCGTTTGATGATATAATTGATTGCTGTGAGGCGGGAAAAATATTTGAAGAGATTAAAAATTGTGAGCATCAGCAGGCACAAACTATTCCGTTTTTAACTGCCAGAATCTGGGATTTGTACGCGCTGTTATCCAATCAAAATAACTACGCCACAAAATACATTGATAAAGCTTTAGATATTATACACACATGCTATATGAATGAATTATCCGTAAGCATTATCGCGGACAAGCTCAATTTAAGCCGAAACCATCTTACACTGCTATTCAAAGAAAAAATGGGAATCACGCCCAAACAGTATTTAATTCATTTCAGAATGAAGACAGCTGCGGATTTGCTTACCGTCTACCAAAAATCCATTGCCGTTGTTGCTGCATCAGTCGGCTATCCTGATCCGTTTGTTTTTTCCCGTACATTCAAAAATCACTTTGGTGTTTCGCCTATGCAATATATTCAGAGGCTTGAAAAACCTACTCGCAGCTTCAATGAATTTAAGTTAACCTGATGACAAAGAGCATTTACAGCAATCCGTTAAGAATGAGCCATCTTTTCAGTAAATCTGTCCACTGTGCAATATGAGGTTCATCTGTTGCAACACCAAGGCCATGTCTGCCGTGCGGAAATACATGAAGTTCTGTTGGAATGCCATTTTTATGAAGAGCGGACGCATAACTCAAACTATTTTGCACCGAAACCGCCATATCGGTTAATGTATGCCATATAAAGGCTTTGGGTGTTTTTTCGTGCACATTAGTTTGGCAAGAAAGCTTGTCCCTTAACGGATTAGACAAGTCGGTATCGCCAATAAGATTTGAGCCGGAATAGATATGCCCAAAATCAACAAGAGCAATCACCGGATAGCACAAAATCTGAAAATCCGGAAGATAATTTTCAGCGTCTATATTATCTTTTTGTACATATAGTTCTTCAAATTCATCCTGTAAAGTGCAAACAGAAGCTGCTAAATGTCCGCCTGCTGAAGAACCCATAATACCGACTTTTTCACAATCAAGACATAATTTCTTTGCATTACTTCTTACAAATTGTACCGCACGACGTGCATCCATCAATGGTAACGGATAGCAATGCGGAGCAACTCTGTACTGACAGACAAACGCATCCATACCAAAACTGTTTAGAAGTTGTGCGTAACTCTTTCCCTCATGTTCCGCTCGTTTTACATATCCACCGCCGGGGAGTATCACAACTGTTGCATCTGTTTTTTTAATATGTGCCGGATAGTATTCAATAATCGGAATTTCCTCACATATTCCGGGAACAGTTTCCCATAAGTTTATTTGTTTCATTCTGATTTCAACCTTTCTTTAAAGCATATTACAAAAACTAACCTCAAAATTTCAAAGAACCTCTTAAAACAAGAGGTTCTTTTGATTTATTCTGCTGTAAAAGGAGCGGATAAAGGTTTCATTGTTGTACCATTATAAGGCGTATCTTCCCAAACATATATGGTTTCTCCTTTGTTTGGATTGGGAATATATACATTTCCGGGTGTTAATACAACCTGCTCCGTTTTAACCACACCGTCTGCTTTTTTCGTAATCACACGAATCAAAGCAACGCCGTCGGTACGGATAACAACGTCATCACCAACCTTCTCACATCGCACATCATTTGTGGTTGTGCTGTTCACCCAATAAAGATTATCGGTAGAATATGTGGTTGCTGCTGCCGTGGAATTTGTATATAACTTATCCGGATTGTGCACTGCTACACCATTTACATCTATAGTTGGCACCGCCTTATTACTTCCATACTTGCTTACATATTCCGGCAGCACCGCACCGCTTGGATTTGACCATCCACCTGCTACAGATACATGAGAAGGTGCTTCCGAATAAAAGTAAACCTTGTCACCTTCATACTCGTCTTTTGCAATCCATGTCATATATCCGGCAAGCTTTGCATTTTTAAAAGGTGCTGCGTCGGCTGAAGTTTCATTGTTGTAAAGGAACGGCTTAACATAGGATGCATCAATCATAATTCTTGCGCGTTCCGGATTGGTTGTTCTGTGAATTGCACTCAGTGCACCGCTTAAATGAATTGGTGCAAAGTTGTGAACAGTAACCGCTTCTTTCTTTATTTCCACCACATCATTCGGCATAATATATCTTTGACTTGGTCTGTATTCACGAACACCATTTACATAAACCTGATATGTGTCGGCTACTGTATCTGCAGCGATGTCAGTCCATTCATTCTCTTTAATTTCAACTAAGTACTGACCGATAAAATCGGAAACCGTTGCATATTTTGTAGGATGACCCACTATACTGTTTTGATTATAATCGTAAACTTCTGTTCCTGCCATACGGCTTCTTCTGTATAATGGTTTAACCGTAAATGCAGATTCGGAAGTCGTTTCACCCATTGAATCTTTTACGATAATATCGTACGATTCTACATTTTGATTTACAAAGTCAACAACAGACAAAGCTTTGACATTATCAGCTACTATCAAATCAGATATAACTCTGTTGCTGTCATCCAAAGTAACATTCGATGCACTACTTACAGGCACAAAAGCCAATGCGAGTACGCCACCCTGTTCGTAAGAACCGCTGTTTACAGTCGTATCCATAACAACAACAGGCTTTCCGGCTGTAAATGTAATAGTTGAATTATTGGCATTGGTAGCAGCAGACCAATAAATACCCCAACCGTCAAGTGCAGAACCACCTACATCTTTAAACTGATAATGTGTGCCGTTAATATCCACTCGTGCATCTTTTTCAGAGCTTTTGTGTCCGTATTTTAATCCGTACACCCTATACTCACCGCTGAAATTCGGCACAACTACCTGGTAAGGTCCTGCAATATTCTTATGCACACCGCTTTCCATAAAGTTGTACCATATGGTCCAGTCATTAAAGGTTAAGGTGTTCCACTTCTCACTGTCAGCCGCACCTATATACATGTTATCCTGTTGCAAAGACACAAATTTTGTATCAGCTGTAAACGGATTAACATCAAAGGAAAGTGTACTGCTATATCCTTCTCCGGTAAAAATCTGACAATTTGTTACTTCATACGGATCGCTGTATGCAAGAAATTTTGACATATCTATTTCTTCGTCCATGTCTATTTCCCGTTTTTCAATTTTTGTAGTTTCTGTCAATGCTGCCAAATCAATGGCAGCGTCGTATTTTTTTGCTACTACAATGGCATCTGCAATTTCTACCTTTGTTGCTTCTACTACAACATCCCCACTTCTGCTTGTTCTGATTCTGGATATTCTAAGGTTTTCAAATTCAAAAGATGTGGGTCCGTATTCCAATGCCCAGTTTGACTGTTTTTCATTTGAAGTCAGATTTTCAGAAACAGTATACACCCATGCAGCATCTTCAATTTTAACTGTTCCGTTCATATAAAGTCCGTTGTATACAGAATTTTCAGTCAAAATGGGTGCTGTGATATTCGCCGTATCCATTCCCATTTCAGTTGCTGCTGATTTTGGCAAAACAAAGCTGAAGTAATCACCGCTACCTCCCAAACTGCTTATTTGAACGTCTAATACTTCTTGCGGCATATTAATAAAACAGTTTGAAACTGTACGAGTATTTTCCGTAGCGCTTGCGCTCACAGTACAATTTCCAGCGAAACTAAACACCGCCATCATGCACAGCAGAATGCTTAACATTCGTTTGCATTTTTTCATGTAACTCAATTCCTCCTTTTTGATAATCGGAATTTGAAACCGATTGGTTAGATCGGTTTCACTTCAAAACAAACTATTTTGGTTAAGAACAGTCACAAGGCATCCTTTTTATTTCAGAGCAGGCTATCTCGTTTTTAGCAGATACCTTTTGTTTTTTCAGTTTTCTTCCGAAATTTGGACACCATGGATAATGCCCGGTTTAGCAATAACTCTGTTTAAAAAACGCTCAAGATTTTATTAGGCAGCACACCAAACCGCATAGCAACAGTCGGCACTTTGATACTTAAACAGTCTTACTGCTTTGTTACTTAACTAATATAACATACAAACAAGTCCATTTCCATGACATTTTGCACATATCTTTACTTTTAAAAAACACGGCTTATTTATCAAAAACACATTGGTTAGCACACATAAAAATGACTTTTTGCCCTATATTTCAAAAACGCGTTTGCTCAAAAATTCTACGAATACCCATAAGTTTCACGATTACTCAAAAATTTCACGAATACCCCATAAGTTTCACGATTACTGTTAAAATTTCACGATTTGTTTATAAAAAAATAACCGCTACCCGGAATTTTACGCTCGGATGGCGGTGTTTTTGTATGTAAAAATATAACAGAAAGCCTTAGAATGGCTTAAATAAAGGCAAAAACATCTCACAAAATTGTTGTCCTTATGTGAGTGTAGGGAGACTCTGCGTTTCGCTTTTCTTCGGGCGACCTCGTCGCCAGCGAAGAAATTTGCTCACTCGAGACACGACAGTCCAATCCGCTTCGCATCTTAGCTGTCTCAACGAACTGCCTTCGGCAGTTCTCCTCCCGATTTAATATCTGCACAAATAAAAAGGATACCATAAAGGTATCCTTTTTATTTGTGGATAAAGACCATAACTTTGATAGAAAGTTTCATCTTTAATCCGTATGGTTTCAAATTCCAAAACATGGTTTCATTTTTCAAAGTATGGTTTCATAGCAAGATACATAGTTTCAAAACAATGTTGTACACAAAAAATCATGTACATTACACCGGCTTCACATCTACAAAAAGGATGGTCTTTTTGCCGTTCGTGTCCGGTTCCCGGATATTCACCTTGATACGATGCTTTAAGTTCATAAGCATTCTCCTTTCTGCAAGTGAAATCTGTCCCTTGCAAAATTTCCGTCAAGGGAAACCACCCAAAACCGAAGTCATTTGAAAAAACTTTTTAAAACTTCATCATCTGCAAGCAGCTTCTGTATTTTCTTTGCAATCTGGCTCACCCGAACGTCCGAAATTCCAAGTTCTTCTGCCACATCTTTTTTCTTTTCTCCGCCTACCAACACAAGCCAATAGACGCTCTGTTCCTTGGGCGGAAGTTTGCCTATAATTTCACGCATACGCTCCACCGGCGAAGAAAAATGGGGACAAAAAAAGAGCAGTGATAAGGCAGACTTATCTGCATCATCACTGCTCTCTTGTAATTTCTCTAACGATTCAGTCCAATTTTTCGGAAACCTTTCATTTACAGCATCTTCTACATCTTTCGGATGCGGCGAATAACCGTATTGCTTTATAAACTCCTCTATGTACTGTTCTCGCCACTCCTCTCTCTTATTTTTCAACTCCGTATCCGTTCCCGGTTTGGATGCTTTTAAATTGTAATACACCTCCGAATCATCAAGAGCATGCAGCGCCTTAATATCCACTTCAGTAACACCCTCCTCACCGGGTCGTATTACAATGCTCGGAAGCCTTGTTCCGTCTGAATCATACACCTCATATGTGTATGTACTTCTTTTACTTCTTGGTGTCTTATGGAATTTCATAAAAAATATCCTTTCCTCTTGTTTAAATAAAAAAGCCTGTGCTATTTCATGCCCAGGCTTAGTTTATAAAATCGTCTTTTTTACTCAAATCAAGCTTTAAATTATAAATAGTAAATAGAACAAGGCTACTTTGCAGTAGCCTTGTTTTGATTTAGACATTTAGTCTGTTATCTCCAAATCAGATGCCAATACTTCGGATGCGTAATTGCTGATTGCAGGATATCCTTCTTCGAACTTAATCCACGTATTACCACTCAAAACGTATTTTACACTATTGACATAGCGAGCATTGTCTGACAAGAGCAAGGATGATCCGTCATAAACCAAGCAATCGCCTTCTTGTTCATTTTCAATATCAAAAAATGCCACTTCTGTGCGGTTGTCTCGTGTCGCTTCTTTGTAAATAGCATAATGCTTTTGTGTTACATCCGGAAAAGCGGGATACCCTTCAATTTTCCAAGGTTCTTTTTCCTTGTATGGTACGGTGTAAAAATCAGAGGCACTGATTGTTTCAAATTGTTCTGTAGTAATAACACCCTCGTCAAGTAAATTTTCTGCGACTGTTTTGCCATTTGCTGTAACCACATTCAAGGCATGGGATGCAATTGTTGCCATATGTCCTCGTTTTAAATCTTGAACGTCATAAAAGTCTGTGTTAAAGCCGACTTTTTTAGCAATTTCATTCGCATTTTCTAAAGTCAGTGTTTCGCCCTCGTAACTGTCATATCCCATCGCACGAAGCAACATCACCATAAACTGTGGTGCAGACAATTTTTCTTCAGGAGAAAATGTAGTTTCACTTGTTCCTTTTGTTAGACCTTCCGCATAAGCATACGAAATGTTAGCACATGCCCAATGGCTTTCGTCCACGTCCGAAAAAACATTTGCCGGCTGTGCTTGACTTGCGTTTTCCTCTTCGCCAATCATCCGAAGCAACATTGTAATGCCCTCGGCGCGGGTTAGATTATCAAAAATCATCAAATCTTCGCCATTTCCCTTTATTAAGCCAACCTGTTTCATTTTTTCTGCCATTTCACCGGATGTTGCCATAATATTATTTTCCGGTATAACAAAGCTTTCACGAATTTTTGGAATATCGTCTGGTGAAAGCTTTACACCACCATAAAAAACTTCTTTTTCATGATCTTTAATGAGTTGTTCAATTGTAGCTTCATATTGTTCTGCGATAGAGCGATACATCTCTTCTGCGGTATACAATTTGCCTTCTTCAAACTCAAACTCCAATTTGAATACTGCACTTGAATACACCATCATTGAGTATCCTGTAGAAAATGGAATTGCATATTCTGTTCCGTCTGCTTTGATATATATGTAAGTAACAGGCTCGTGACGAATGATTTTTACACATTCCACATCGCCTATCCCTGTCAAATCAGTTACAGAAAACAGATAATCAACCAAAGCCTGGGTTTTAGCACTTGTTACATTATATATCCAATAATAAGAGCCTTCCGGTCGGTCTCTATACCTTTCTTCCACATTCTGCGTTCCCCACATGGAAGTTATATATTTTTCGGCACTGATTACAGGCCCTTCCCAATTTGATGTTTCGGTAAATAATAATGATAACTCGTTATTCTTAGCATAATTAACAAAATCATATACACTATGATATCCTAAATCCATAGAAACGGCACTGTTCCGAATCCGATATATCCTATAAGTTTTATCTTTGTCTATCCAAATATAACGTCCGCGCACTTCTGATGGAAACCAATTTGCTCGAGTGTATTCGTATGGTAAATTATTTCTAATTTCTCTGTCCACATCTGAGCCTGCATACTTAAAAACACCCTCCTTGTTTTCATCTGTAGAATAAATCCAAAAATTTTCATTTAATGCCTCTCTTAGCGACTTTGCATGTACAACAGGTTGCATTAGAAACATCATACACGCCAATATGAGCATGCCAAATTTCATTTTATTCATTCTCATTCACTTCCTTTACAATTATACGATTGGCAATTCTGCCAGGATCTCCTGTGGGTAATATCACCGTGATATCAAATTCGCTTATTCTATTCGCCGGCAAATCAAACTCAAACAAGTTATGGAACACTTCTTCATTCTTGTCATTCTTAACATCACCTTTTATTTTCACCTCTTTACTCAAATTATCAATACCAATAATGTGTGATATGGTAGCAACATCATAGAAAACTTTTCTTTTTCCTCCCTTATTATTAATCGAAATTTTATAACGATAGCGTACACCGTAATTGGCCATACTACATGCTACATTCGTATTTTCAAACTGGTATGGAGCATTAGGAACTTCTAATATAAAATTAGGACCTTGGTCAACATATTCAGCTCCCGCTCTTTGATTACCTTGCCACGTTGTATCACTTCTTTTAGTGTTAAATATCCAGTTTTCTTCTCTTTCTACATTTGGAGCACTTTCCGTATAATGAAAAAGTTTAAGTCCATCGCTATATATAAGCTCTAACATTCCACTTTCGTCAGCTCTATCAGGAGTTGGACTTGTTAAAATATCTGTACGTAAAGGCGTACCATCCGAATTGTTTCTTCCTCTTATATCATCAGACTGCGCATTTATATTTGTTAACCACGACCATGCTTGCTTCGCATCATAAAATTGATTTTGGACAACAACAGGAAGCGACATGTACTTCTCCTTGTTCTCTGTTTTTGGTTTGTCATCAAACTTTAAACTGCTATCTAGCTCAAACGCAAGCTCTGTTTCAACCTCTGCAAGACTGTTCGCCATACCTTTTATAGTTGAATCCCAAGTATCATGGTAATAATACCCTGCCTGAGCGACACCGTTCACATTCGAAAAATCTTTATACGCCATTACATTCATTTGAACAGAACCCTTAACACTAAATTGAGTTAAAATCTGAATCAAGTCTGCTCGTGAATAATTACTTTTATTTCCATAAATATTTGGAACAGCATATTTAGTATTACCTTTTTGTGTCTCGTTAATATCAAAGAGCCAAAAACTTTCACCTGATTCAAGTGTAATACCTTCTACACCATCGCCATCGTCTATCAGTCTCAATGGCAATGTATCCGAACAATAATAATCTGCATAATTATCGACTTCCTTGCCATCTCCTATATAATTACTCTTGTAAAACGGCAACTGATAATAATCGGAAAAAGCATTTAAACATGCGTAACTCTTGCAATTGTATGGTGCTTCTTCCTTGTTGCTTGGTATTTGATATCCAAAACGTTCAAAATTAATTGTAACATCTTGATCCGTATGATTAAAAAATTGTATATTGACAAAAATATCATCAACAAATGGTTTCTCCTCAAGATCCTTATACATATCAATTGCACCATTCATATGTAAACCATTATGAAAAAAAGCAAAAAGCTCATAATTATCAGTATCGAGATTTTGCTGATATAACAATCTAGGTATAATAGGCGCGCCAATCTCATTCAAATACTCGTCTGTACTATATAGTTGTGCTAACGCTTCTTCATTCACCTCGTCCTGCGTATAACCATTAGGATTATCTGCCAAGTCTCGCTCTGTTATCCACTCTTTATTGCTAATATAGAAGTATTTACCTCCGCCTACCGGAGTAAAATTAATTTTGTTGTTTGTGACAAAACTACTGATAGTCTTATACCCAATCGCCTCACCATTCAGCTTCAAATCCACTATTGTCATTAAGCCGTCTCCAAAGTCTTCTATTTCAATATTTTTACACAAAGACTTTGTTTCGGATTCTGGTACAACCACTTCCTTTATAGTCGCAGGAGCTTTTCCGCCTTGCCAACTAAAACTGATTTGACACTCATATTGCTTTCCAACTTCTAATCCGTTTAATTCAATTTTCAAAGTGTTTGTTCCCATCTTTGGAGCTACTCCACCATTATATTGCACCGAAGCAATTTTTTGTGTAGTATCTTCTATGCGCATCGTATAAGTAATTTTGGAAGAATAATTTGACGAGCTTGAATAGACAGCAAAATAGTAGATGCCTCCCGGTTGCGCCATCCACGTTTCTCCACTTTGCGTAGCAATTGTATTGCCGGATATATCGTGTACTAACAGACGCAATAGTTCGGAATCTGATGATTCCAATGTTACTTTTTTTACTACTGCACCATTAGCTTCAGGAATTTCAATTTTGTACCAATCAATATCCAATTGATTATCCAATGACAAATTCGAACATACACCATCCTCTACAAGCACAGAAGTATCAATAAATCCATATTGCGGATCTTGTCCTTCTGTTTCAGAAATTTTGGCTAAATTCCCTCTAAAGTCATTCGAATATTCTCCATGGCTTTCATACGCATCCAACTCATTTTTCGGAACATGTGTAATAAGCAGCTCATACCCTTTACCGAATGATGCATTGTAATATCTATCATCCGCACTATGAACTTGAACATAGAACGTCTCTGTATCTGGGGCAATGAAAGTTACATATTTAGTATAGTTATTTTTCGCATTAAACGGATTGTCAAAGGTTTTTTGCTGAAAATTCACATAGCCCCGATTATATTCGTCAACATCTTTGTCTAAATCTTCCAGGATACTGATTCGATATTCACCTTGGTCGTTGTCTTGTTTGTTCCTAAGCTGAACACTTAGTTTGTCCCCTGCTTTCATTTGAACAGGATAAATGTCTTTATCTCCCGGAGAGTCAATAGAGCTTCTAATCACAGTCGCTTTCTTCTCATGCGATCCTATGCTGTTTATTAACAACGACTCAGATTCATTCACTTCAAACCAGTCATTGACTTCAAAGCTTTCGTATGTACCTTGTGGACTTTTATACAATTTCAACGTATAGTTTTTTGCCGGACTAAAACTTTCATCATATTTATCTAAATGATTGCTTGCATTAAAGATTTTGCTTGGATACACTACCACATAATAAGTACCGGTATTTTCAGCAATAGCCTCGGTTTGCATACTATTTTTGTTTGATGCCTTCCACGAAGTGCTTATCACTTGTTTTTCGGTATTGAAAATTTGTGGTGAATATAAATCGCTAACACCATCCGGAGTTTGTAAACGCAAAGACAGTTTATCGCCTGCATTCAAGGTAACCTTAAAAAAGTCAACATCCAATGCATGATCCAGCTTACCGACCTGAACCGCATAGTTGTTGGCATCAAACGAAATAGTCGTCAACTCCCCTGTCGATACACTATTTTCGCGCGAATCGTTGAGGACTGCGTAGTCTTCTGCCCCGGAAGAATTATATAATAATGTAACTTTTAAAGTATATTCTCCGGAACACCGAACAGATATAGCAAATTGCGGAACTGTTACCGCATTCGCACCTTCTACTAAAACAGATAAACTTTTTGCGTTATTACCATAATCATAGAATGCAGAATTCAAAACAGTATATCCATTTCCGCCCATAAGGGAACTACTTGCCGGAGCACACAAGAATTCATCAGCTTCATCAGAAGACGCTAACGAAACAACTATTTTACCTCTAAGATTGGGATTTTCTTGCAGTTCTTGCAAAAAGGAAGTTGCACCATTTATACCTAAATCATGATATGTAGAACTACTGCTATTTGTCACATAAAACGAATCATATTCTAAATAGGACAATTCACTTGTACTGTTTGCTACCACTGTATCCTCGGATACAGTGGCAATAGCTTCAGCCGCTCGAGCTTCTAAAATTTCTTTTACATAAGGAAATGTTTCATCATAATCGGATACGTCCGAATTTATTGAAAGTACAACACTATCCTCTTTAACTTGTTCACTTCCAACATTAAAATCGGCATCAGGATAATCTTCTATGCTGTTCAGCTGAACACTTTCACCTGTCATTTCATAACTATCAGGCATTAACAAATCAGCATATACTCTTTCGGGTATTTCATCAGAATAAACTTCTTCAAACTCATAAGACAATGTATATTCCTGCTCTGCATTTACACCTGATGTCGGGAATACTCTTATATAGTAAGTATAAGGCTCAATTGAAAAATTGTCAATAGTCATTTCCCCGTTATCATTTTGACCTAAAGCAAGAATTACGCCACTATAGTCGCAAAGTGCAATCTGATACTCGCAATTTTCCGGAATATTTATCAATTTTAAATTCAATGTCCCTAAATGGTCTTTTTGAATTTTATACCAATGCGTATCAAATTCATTGCTAAATGCTCTTGAATACGAATCTATATCAGAAATATCGATTGCATCCGACATTTGTTCGCTTTCGTGATTGCTTACAACTTTACTCCACGCATATTTTTTTCCATCTTTTTCAGCTCGAACACGAAACGCATGTACTCCTGCACCCGAATAAGGATATTCCTTATAAGTGGTAGATAATTGTTCAGAAACTACGCCATCTTGCTCCACATAATAATGTGTTGCACCGGGTAGTGAATCCCAAGACACACGTATTTTGTCGTTCTGCATAACTACAGAAATATTCTGTGGAACATTAAATCCTTTGTAAGATGCCGTCTGATCCAAAATTTCGCCCATCCAACCACCTAAATAATACAATTCATTTTGGTAATACACTGTTGCTGCACCAGATGCATATACATCCAAATCAAGCAAGGAAGACCATGAATTGTTTACTATATCGTATTCAAATGCAGAATTCGACATAGATTGTGCACTTGAGGTGCTATTCTTTATAACTCTGTCTTCACCATCTACCAATACGTCATTTTGACCGCCAACAACATATATTTTATCTTGCATTGCAAGTGCATAAGCATTGCGTTTGGGTTCCGGCATATTTCCTACAACCGTAGTTGTGTTTTCTTCAGGGTCATAACACAGCACTTGCTTCAAGCACTTCTCGTTGTTACAACCACCAAACAAATACACCTTACCATCTTTTGCTAAAGCGCCTGCCATAAATCCAACCGGAGCCGGAAGATTTCCTTTAACACTCCAACTGTCATCAGAAATATTATATTCGTATATAGTTTTCACATAATCGCCATTTACAACGCCACCGAACAAATAAATATTATTACCTGCAGCAACAGCTGTTGCTCCTGTAATTCCCACAGGCACAGCTTCTAAAACTTCCCACTGGTCAGTCTTCGAATTATATGCCTCCGCACCTGTTAAAACACCTGTACTATTCATGCCACCAAACACATACAGTTTTGAGCCTACAACTGCAGACGCGTGATTGGCGCGTGATGACGACATGGGAGTTTTGGAAGTCCATTCATTCGTATATACATTATATTCGCTAATGGTATTGAGATAGCCGTCCTCAGTATATCCACCGACACGGTACATTTTATTAGCCATTGTTTCAGCGGTTGCCGCATATGCTTTGGTATGATTATCACCATTAGGTATAACAGGAACACAAAGGGCGTTTGCTGCATTTAGAAAGCCGCCGCATTTCACTTTATCCGTTAGAGAATCTGCTAAAGTAGCCGAACTTAAAATTCGCTGCTTAATTTCCTGTGCAGATATGTTATTTTCATGGCCTTTCACCAATGCTGCTACACCTGTTACAAAAGGTGCTGCCATAGAACTACCGCTTAAATATCCGTAATCATCATTTGGAATTGTGCTAATTATATCGGTGCCCGGAGCAACAATATCTACGTTTTCACCATAATTCGATCTTGTGTCCAAAACACCTTTATTGTTCATAAACGCTACCGATATAACATTAGAAAGTCCAAAACTAGATGGGTATCTTTTAACTTGTGATAAGTCATTTCCATTGTTGCCTGCTGAGCAAACAAACAACATGTTACTTTTTTGCATGGCGTCCTCTAATGCCGCTGAATAATTTGGTAGGCTCCAGCTGCAATTTACAATATGAACTCCCATTGCATCAGCATACTGTATTGCTTGAATTGCATCATACACTGTACCTACGCCATCGTTCATAATCTTTAACGGTAGAATCTTTGCTTTAGGCGCAACACCTTGCACGCCAACACCATTTGATGCAGCACCAATAATACCCGCTACATGTGTTCCGTGCTTGTCCAATGCACCGACAGATGAATCTTCTTCACTTTTTTCACTATCATCTATGGGATCGTTTGTTTCCAAAACAAAGTCCCAACCACGTACATCGTCAACAAACCCATTTCCATCATCATCTAACGAATTTCCAGCAATTTCGGCAGTATTGACAAACATAGCATCTAGCAAATCAGGGTGATCGTATTGAATTCCACCATCAATCACAGCAACAATAACGCCTTCCTCATCAAACCAGCTTTCTTTCCAAGCAGATGCCGCTTGTATATCCATACCGGAAATACCTGTCGAACTTTCTATTCTTTGACCGGAATTTTTCAGAGCCCACTGCTCATTAAAAAGCGGGTCATTCTGTGTGCTGTCCGCATAAAGTTTATAATTAGGTTCAGCAAATTCAACATTTGGATCTTCGTCATAATACGATAAGACTTCCTCTGTTGAAACATATTCGGAAACTTTAATAAGTTCGACATTACCACTTCTCGTTTCAATGCTACGAACAACTTCTAAAGGAGACTCGCCATCTTCTGTCATGAATAATGCAACAGGAGCTTCTGCTGTGGTCCCTTCTTTAAATTTTACAATTATTTCTTGATATTCTTCAACTGCTGTTGTGCTTGTCTCTGCAAAAGAATTAACGGACAACAATCCAATTATATACACAAATATCAAAAAAACTGAAATAGATTTTTTCATAAATGCTCTCCTATTTTTATTTTTCTAAAAACGCTGATTCAACTTTAATAGTAGATTCGCTATCATCTTTGGCTTTCATTCTAACTATAATAGGTTCAGACCCCTTCACTTTGACAATTAATATTCCTGTTTCCAGATACTCTACACTTAGGTTTTCAAAAACACCTGGCGCAATAATTCTTTCAGGAATTGTTGCTATAGCATCTACTACTTCAATCAACTCCGGATTAAACATAAATTTATACAAGCCAAATTCTGAATAGCCGTTTTGGCCAACAGTAATAATCATTTCTTGATTCATAGAAGCTGTAACTGATAAATCTATATCATTAATGTCCTCAAATAAAATAAGCTTATAATCGTCTTTAAAAGACGCATTAACACCCAACACATATCGCTTACCTTGTTTCAAAGAATAGGTTGCATTCCCGTAATACAATTTGTCTTGTCCTACATAGTTTAAATTTATAATAGGCTGTACAATTTCGCCATCGTCTTCATAAATTGAAACTTGCGGCACTCGCATTTTGCCTGAAACATCTATCATTATTTTTTGGTCTTTTTCAGGTATAAATACATAAAAGTCGGTATCACCACCGTAATCACAGCTACCTTCCATCACTACGTTAGGTGTAATCATACGGTTAGTGTAGATATTATCGCAATTTTCCACAATAACATTATTATGATAATCGTAGACTTTCAATCGAATTTCACCCTCCGAAACATCCGAATCCTTCGAATAATGATATGCAGAAATAGGACCCATTACACGCTCTAATAAATACTCCTCATCTTTATGAACATAAAATATTTCATTTTTCCACACTTTAGAAAAATTTTCTGCTGTTTTAAACGAAAGATCAATATATGTTTCCGTCTCCTCCTCTACCACTGGCACATCAATAAAAACAGGTGCTATCGTATCTTCATAAGATAAATATTCAAGACTATATTGATATTTACTCTCAGGCATTTGCAAAGAATTTTTTGAAAACACAATATAATCCATACCAGCAAGAGACAAACCGTACAGTGTTATTATGTTTTCTCCGGCATTTAAATGGACTTTACCATCAACTTTATAATTATAGAATTGTAAATCTGTAATATTGTTGTTTCTCGCCCCAAATAAATAAGCTCCATTTATTGCATATATACCACTTGAACCGCCCGAACCATCCCAAATTGCATAAGTATTAAAATTGTCGCTTTCATATAAATAATTAACCGGATTAGTGGTTGATACGACATCGTTATTTATAGTTATCGCAAAACAACGATTCAACCAAACATCTTCATCACCACCTTTTCTAGACAATGCTCTTGCTCCCACATAATACTCTCCTGCTTCTGGTACATATAGTTTAAACTGTGTACGTACCGGAACCGATTGAAGTTGTCCTGTACGCATAAAAATTTCATTTTGATTGAATACCCCCTTTGTTTCACGTGACATATAAGGATCGAAAACCGGCTCCTGCTCACGCCACCACGCATGTCCGCTATTACTGGCAACATCTTCATCATTATTTTGATATCGATTCGCCGCTGTAATAATGAAAGTATCAGTATTAATTACATTTGTACCGCTTACTGTCACAACATCACTTTGCACATGATTACCGCAAAAGTCATATGCTTCGATTTGAAAACTCACCCACGGATCACCTTGTACATTAGTAACTTCATATTGTGTTACTGTACCATCCACCTCGCCTAAAACAACATTTTCGGTTTTTCCTGTATTAACTTGCAATATTTTATAACCTGAAACACCGATGTTATCAGTAGCAGCAAATGCTATTTTATATGAGTTGTTGCCTGTTCTTTCAACAGATGGAACATCTAAAAAAACAGGAACTTCAACATCTTCATAAGAAGCAATATACTTGTCGTACTTCGGACGCGTAAGCTCGTAATTCATTTCAAAATCAGAAATAGCTAAAAAATCTACTTTTGCAAAATCAAAGCCTCTGATTTCAAGATTTACAAAACCCTTTTGAAGATATATTGGTTGTGCATCTATATACAAATAACCAGCCAATCTATTTACTTCGCTACGTCTAGCTCCAAATAAGTAAACATTCATACCATTAGTTCCAACTACGCTGTCAAAATGACTGTCATATTGATTCTCCATAGGATCAATGCCCAAAACTTCATTATCTCCAATTCTTACAGCAAACGTATGTGCTCTACCATAGTCTGCATTTGTGCCTGTTCTTGTTGCGGCACGTCCCCAAACATAATACATACCTGTTTCTGGAATATAAATTTCCTTGCCAATTTTTGAGTTTTGCATGGCTTCACCTGTAGCAGTGTGTTCTTCTGAAAGCAATTCACCTGGTGAGTAATATTTACCTGTAGAATTGTTAAACGCATCTCCAGGTTCTTCGATTAGTTCCCATTGTACAGTTTCCTGTGATACTTCATCTCGTATCATTTCAAAACCACTTGCACCCGTAAACACTGCTAAAAAATAATCATTAATCGGCGTATTATCAACGCTAACATATTTATAACTATTACTGGACAATAAATAGATTAATTGTAATTCTGAAAATTCCTGAATTTTTTCATTTAAAACATTCACTGTGCTGCTATTAGAAGAAACTATGTACTCTTTTGTTTCATCTTCATTTATACCAAAGACCAAAAAGTCTGCCGCTCCTGCATCAATTGTTGTTTCAAATACATTCTCTTTTTTTAACGTCAGTTGTTGTGATAACTCACCCTCATCATGTATCAAGTTTAATTGATGTGGCAACAAAGCTAAGTCATATTCTTCTTTCGTGCATGGCACATATACGTCCTTACAAACGACTAAATAATCTAAGCGAGCATAATTATAACCATAAATCTTTAAACATGCTGGTCCTGCCTCTAAATAAATTGGCTCCGCATCATAATAATGATATGCTCCCAGTTCTTCGTTTTCATAACGATTAGAACCAAACAAATAACGATTTTCATTTCCGACTAAACTATAATTATAATCATTTTCATCATCCCAAACTGAACGATTACCGGAAACGAAATTTACATTTTCACCTTGACTAACCGAGACCATAATTTTTCTCTCATTGAGTGCATCATTTTTATTATATGTTCTGCCATACACATGATAATAACCGGCCTCAGGAATAATCATATATGTCTCTGCCACTTCAATCCCCTCGGTTCTAAGAGTCGTAAACAATTGATTATTACTGTTATAAATTCCTGCTGAACTACTAACTGTCGAATCCCAACTCCAACCATCACTTTCAACAAAGGAGCTTCCGGTTAACACAATAGGCGTTGCTAAATCACTTACAGAAATATTTACGTCAATTATATTACTCCACAACACATTCATATTTACATCAGTTGCCACTACCCAATATTGGAGTAATTCTTCATTTTGAACAACATAATCTACAAAAGATGTTCTTTTTTCACTTATCTCGGCAACTAACTGACTAGAATTATTATCGTTTTTTTTATATATTTTATAAGATTCTACATTTTTACCCGATGTTTTATTAATACTTAAGCTTACCTTATTTCTTTCAACCGAAGCCTGCAACTGAATTTCTGTTGTCTCGTACTGTCCGTATTTCACATCATAAATTTCTTTTGTTTCGCATTTTTCTTGTCTACTTCGTGAAATAGCCAAGTAATCCATACGTGCATAGTTGTAACCGAAAACGCTAACTGTCGTTGTCCCTTTTGTCAAATATACTGGCTCAGCATCAGTATACTCGTAATAACCTAGCGAGCCTACTTCTGAATTTCTTGCACCAAACAAATATCGATTAATCCCATCATCACCTATAAATGAATCAAAATCGTCATCATCTCTATCTGTAATCGGATCGTTTCCTGACAAAAATTTAGTTGTTCCATCTTTTACAAAAGCAACCCAAAATGTTCGATTCATTGATTTATCAGTTGCTGTTCCTTTCTGTGTTACAGCTCTACCAGAAACATAATAGTAACCATCAGCGGGTACATAAATTTGGAAATCTGCTCTTTCAGGTTCTTGTCCTCCATTTTTAAGTAATGGTTTCCCTAACGAATTATTAAATGCTCCAGAACGATTTTCGACACTCCACACACCCGAAGTTGAAGTAAATTCATTTGCACCTGTAATTATAATAGGGTTAGAACCATCTGTCAAAGTTTCGTCTTCGATCAATGTAAGTTCTTCCTCCTCGGTAATTTCGACACTTTCAGAAACATTGGACTCGTCAACAACTTCATCGTTCATGTAGTTTTCTTCATTGTTTTCCGGCAATTCTTCTGCCCCAACACCGATTCCCGATGAAAGCAAAATACATAATGCTACCATAAGACTTACTATCTTTACAAAAAAATCCTGCTTAATCTTAATCATTTACCATCTCAACTCCTTCACTAATTTATCAGTACTATTAGCATGAAATACGCTAAAAAGCAGACTGTACTGATTAGCCTGCTTTTTAACACAATTACATTCGATACGCATTCATCTCTTCGGGCACTTTTGTTTGATAAAAATATGTCCAACATGCAGATTCCATAGTTTTAACACCAACAAATAATGCAAGAGCTGCTATAGTTGTAGCATGTTTAAACAAAAACGCTTTTATTTTTTTCATAATCCCACCTCCTTTACCTATCTTTCATTTAAAGCGAACAACTTCAAACCAATCGTTTTCTATTTTTCACCCACCCGAAAATTAGTGAAATTGTCGCAGAAAAACTACCAAACAAGTAACTCAAAACAAATTCTGTACATGCTGTTTCTTTTGAGATTATATACAATAGAAGTGAAATTAGCAGCATATACATTCGACTAGTGTGCTTAAAAAATCTTTGTTCTGCTTTATTAAAACGACGATGTTCGTGATCAATCGGCGCTAAAAGCCAAACTACAAGCAACATCAAACTCAATATACATATTGTAAAAACATTAATATATTTTACTGGGAAATTTTTGATGAAAAGAACAAACGCAACATGATTTATGGAAAAAAGCATATGGCAAAGTTTATAAGAGTTTGCATGTGCGCCACCAGCATATTTACGCAAAATGGAAAACGAAAAAACAAATATCATGGATGGAATAAATGTTTTGGTTGCAAAAGCAATGATTATAGCTATTGCCAAATACGAAAAATAACTTACCAACACTTCGAAACCATATGAATAAATATTCTGCTTTTTTTCATCTATCAAATTATGTTTTAACAATTTTCGAGTTATTTTGGTTGAAATTACATTATACATTGTTTTCCTCCATAAAAAAATAAATGGTATCTTGTTAAATACAAAATACCATTTATTTACAAATTTCTCAACATCTATTGCTTATTCGTCGATTTTCACGACACATTCGTTGCTGAATTATTTAAAATTATCACCGTTTCGAACATTTTATTCTCACACGACAATATTATTTCACCTTTATATTTTGCTGCAATGCTTTTCATTGTAGAAATTCCGAAACCATGAAGTTTTTCATTTTTGCTCGTCTTCAAATGTTGAACATCTATGTTTTCATCAACTGCATTTGATATTGTAATAATCAACATTTCTTCTTTATGTATAACACTTATATCAATTACTTTATCTTCGACCTTTTTCAACCGCGCAGACGCTTCAATAGCATTATCAAGAGCATTCCCTATCAAGATTGAAAAGTCAATTAAAGAAATCTTTATTTCACTTAAATTTTTATGTGCAAAATTTACTGCTATATTCAACTTGCCTGCCTCTTCCATCTTGTAATTCATCAATGTATCCACAACACTGTTTCCGGTTAAAACATTCTTTTTATAATCATCTAAAAATTCAAGTTCTTCTTTTGCTCTAGCTTTAACACTTTCAACATTGTCATTATTTAACTCTGATATTATTCCAAGCAGAAAATTTTTATGGTTATGTCGCATTTTCACAATCTCATTATTTTTGTCAAGCATTAAAGTGTATTGCTCTGTTTGTTGTTTAATTAATGATTCAGCCCACAAAATTCTATTCTCATCATATATTGAATTGTACATACTATCTATCACTTTGAAAATGAGTAAATTGCAAATTGCCAAAAGAAAAATACATATAACACCGATTACTTGCAAAGACACTTCGTTTGTAAAACGCCATGCATAAAACTCAAACAGTATTACAAGGAAAGTTGCAATCGGTAACAAATATACTGATAAATATTTCAGTTTAAAACGACCAAATAGCGTTTTATGTTTAGCTTGAAAGATAATGTAGCAACAAAATAAAGTTAAACTATTAGACAGAATTGAACCCATGTATGTATATAGCATATCTCCTTTGATGGTAGCAACATCTATCCTGAGTATAATTTGCATACATAAACCAACTATAAATTCCAAGGCCGAGGAAATGCCCGCGAACAAAACAGTATACAAAATTCTATTATATGCTCTAAATTGGTAAAAACATGTAATACTGAACAAGCAAGTAAGCATTATACCACTTCTCAGTAAAACATTTTTCACAAATGCTAAAGAAATACTAAAAAGAATAAAAATACAACTAACTGCAATAACATTTCTTCGGTTTTTGCGGGGTGCAAAAGCACCAAAAAAGATTATTGCTGCCCCTAACATCATGGCAGAACATATAATTGCTAAAATTATAGAATGAATCACACTCATCATTACTAAATCACCTTTCTTATATACTCCGCATAAGCTTGCATTACTTCAATGCGCTTGCGAATGCTCATCATTACTTTTTCTCCGTTTTTCAGGATCACATCATTCTTTTCAAATTCTCGCACCTTATTGAAATTTACGATATAACCTTGGTGTGTCTGATAAAAACCATGTGGCCTTAATTTGTCCATAGCATCTTGTAGCGTACCAAGAGTATCATAAACCTTTTGGTCAGTATGATATAATACATGCCGTTTATAACATTCTACATAATTAATATCTGTAACATTTATGTTTACCATCCCAATCATAGCGCGAGCAACTATTTGCCTGTGTCCTTCTTTGTATCGTTCTACGGCTTTGTAAACAACTTCATAAACTTTATCATAACTGCATCCTTTTAACAAATAGTGAAAAGCGTTGCAGTCATACGCATCAATAGCAAATTCCGGATAACTGGTTACAAAGATTATTATGACATCCTTATCTACTTTGCTAATTCTTTTCCCGGCATCTATACCATCACACATAGGCATATCTACATCAAGAAAAATAATATCATATTTCTCTTTGGCCTTATAACTTTGTAAAAGAGCAAGTCCGTTATCAAAAAAGAAATACTGTGCACCTTCAAGAAGTTTTGTACCCGACAACAAATCAAGTAGCACTTTTTGATCGGATTTCGCATCTTCGCAAATAGCTATCCTCATTCGCTCACCACCTTTACCATATTATACCATAGAATTCGACTAAAAACAAAAAAAATCTTCTTTCAGTTCGAAAGAAGATTTTATTTGCACTTTTCCATTCTTTTTATTTGCTGCTCAATTTCTTGTTTTATTTTTGCAACAACTGCGTACGTCATTTTGATGTTTTTTTGCCCACATAAATTATATACGATACTACTGTATCGCCTGTCCGCATCCATACCAGATAATTCTTTGAGTCGGGTTAGAGTTTCTGCGGAGATTACATTCTCGGGACAATAAATTTCTTTTTTCGGAATACGATATATACGCATAAACATCGTTTCATACACCAATGAGATATCTCGTTGGTTCTTTTCCAACCCATAATATGTATGTACTGTTATATTTAAAAGAGAAGACAGTTCTTTTGCTGTCACACCGGTCAATTCTCTTAAAAAACGTAAATTGTTCATAGTTACTCCTTTATTTTTTTGTTCAGTATATCAAAAAAACACAAAAAAGTCAATGGTACTACTAAAAGTTATTTATGTAGTACAATATTCATAATTATATTTAAAAAATATATACTATATAGTAGTAGTAAAAGAGAGGCGATAATATGCAAAAAGATGACGCATTAAATATTGCACTGGGTGCAAGAATTAAAGAAATACGAACTCAAAAAGACATTTCACAAGAGAAACTCGCGGAAATGATCGGCGTATGCAACGGAACACATTTATCTAACGTTGAACGGGGTTATTGCGGATTATCCATCCCAAAACTTGTCAACGTTTGTGAAGCACTGGATGTCAGTGCCGATCACCTGTTATTCGGCACGACAGTTCATGATGTAGAAACGGTTTTACATGAATCTCTTAATCAGCTAACTCGTAAGCAGGCGGATTGTTTGATGGATATCATTCGTGCATACATCAAATCATGCGACATATAATAAATAAATGACTTAATAAAACTTGATAAAAGGACTACCTTGTGTAGTCCTTTTATTTGTTAAGCATAATTAAACTGCCATATTGCAGTTTAATTTAAATCATCCAAAATTCTTCATGTTATTCTGCAATTGATGTTCACTATTATTTAACAGTTTTACAGTTTCTTTTTTTATACTTTTTAACGTCTTTGTTCTCTGTTTTGATGCTCCACGAAAATCTGTTTTGAAGTTCTTTATAACCTCTTTATCATGCAGCGTAAGTCGGATGTTAGTCCCTCGACTTGCTATAAAAGTGTATAATGTTGCAATATCAAATAACCGAAAATAGTATATCCTCTTTTCTTTGGATAACATCTCACTTAAAGTTTTATCAACATTAAGCTGTGCTAATCTCGATATTCTTTTTTTGCATGATTTTTCACAAGGATATGAAGTATCGTCTTTAAAATTAATCACATCATTTTCTTGCGTTATAACATCACCATAATATACAAGAGTATGTGAGCGATTAACCAAATCATAGTTCTCAATATACTCCTTTCCCCAACATTTTAGCATGTGCGAAACATAATCAAGTTCTATTTTTTCACCTCCCATAAATGACGAACTAATCGCACAACATCTTCTAAGCACAATCAGATTATACGCCTTATCAAAGTCTGGACATTCTGCATTAATAATATTGTCATCGTTATAATATACAAATTCTAGGAATTTTTTGATATTAATGTCTTCGGAATTCAATCGTCCCAATCTAAATATAATGGTATATTTCAATTTGAAAAAATGTTTTGGCCTAAGTTCATTAATTTGTTTTTTTACATTTATATATTTTTGTTCCTGGCAGAATTGAGTAAATTCCTGTTTAAATTTTGTATAGATTTTTTGTGAAAATGTACAGCTATAAATATTAACGAATCCACTTATACAATCCGATATTTTCTCCAATAGTAAACCATCTGAAATAAAATCGGCAATTTTATTCGTATATTCACATGCCAAAACCTTCACTGCACCATTAGATAGATCAAAAACATTCTTCAAAAAATAATACGCTACGAAAAACTCATAAAAAGTATCGTGTTTAAATATCCACTCACCAGATTTCTCTTTTAATAATACTTCAAAAACAGCTAAATCTTCATTCCGAGATATATTATGTACACCACCTAAATAATATGAGTCGTATGTTTCCTTTGATAAACAAGCTATATCACTATCTATATTGTGTTCAATATTTTTTTCAGCATAGTAAATTCTAAAAAGTTGCACAACAAAAGTCTCATAAAAAGAAAACTTGTTTTGGGTTAATTCATAGCTTTCATTATAAAGTTTTATACTTATCAACATTTTACACATAAGAGGATTATAATCTATTATTTTCCAATCTACAGCTTTTTTGAAATATGCAACCATATCATCATAATCTTCTTTAATATGATTTTTTATGTGTTTTAAAATTTTTAACGAAAATCTTTTCAAATTTTCTTCGTTCCATGTATCAATTTCATAAAACTTAAAATCATAAGCATTTTGAGTTGCCGTTACTATATTTACAAAATCTGGACGACAAGAAATGCGTATTATAAGCTTTTTTGTCACTCTATTTATTATTCTTAATCTTTCTAGTAAGTCCTCAAATTGTGCTGCATTTTCTATAGTTTCATCTACCCCATCAAGGTATAATATCAATTTCGATAAAGATGCATCTGTGACTAAATTAAGAAAATTATCAGTTGTCATTATTTCATTATAAATATCATGTGCATCCAAGAACAATGCAACTTTTTTTCTTGAAAACCACCACTTTATTAAATTTCTCCTGAAAACATCCTTCAGAAATGAGGACTTCCCGCACCCCGGTCCCCCCGTAACTACATAAGATGATCTAATAAATTTTGAAGAAACTTTCTTTTCGCTTTGTTGATTTCTTAACACAATTGACTTAAAAAAAATATTTTTATGAAAAAAAAGTCTATTGTTTCTCATATTGAATAGTAACTCTTCATTTTTTAACTCTCTCATTTTTTCAGTTGCAATTCTCTTTATTTCTTTTCGTCTCATCCTAACACATCTAGGTACAAACAAATCCTTTGCAACACCCCAAACCAATCCTGCAAATGCTATTAAAACGCCCCACACTTCCGCATAGTCTTTTATTGCTTTCCAGTTCATAATATATCCTCCAATAATTAATTTTTATATTAAAACATCATTCGCTTTACCACTTTATATATTATATAAGTGCTCCTCTAAAGTCAATAGCTATTGCGCGTTCGTTGTGTTTTAGTGCCTATTTGTTTCAAAAGCATGTGTAAATATAAAAATAGACCGCCCGGTGGCAGTCGTGGTTCTATACATTAGTTTAATTTAATTTTATCATATCCTTTCCATTTTAAGCACTGGCCGCAGCGGTCACAGTATGCTTGGTATTCGCGGTTGAAAGCGCATTGACAGCGTGGGCAAACCGGGTATACGTATCCATTACCATATTCTACTTTTTTTGTTACCTGCATTGGTTCTCTATAAAGTAATTTTTCTTGAATCCGTTTTTCTTTACTTGTTTTCATAAGCTTTCCCATTACAAATATATTTTCTTAAGTTTATACTACCGAACAATTGGTTAAATGTCAACTATTGTTCCCTATTCGTCGGTTTTCAGTACCTATTCGTCAGTTTAAGCATAAAAATAAGGCTACCATAGTAGCCTTATTTTTTGTGAACAATATGTTTGCTGTCAAGTCGCCTGCTGTTTTTTGGGTTAAGCGGTTTGCGCCCTCACAGGTTTGGCGGTGCTGATGCCCTTGCGGTCGGTCATGGATTTTACGGTACCATCTAAGTTGTACACATAGGTTACGCTATCGTCCAAGGCATCGGTAACGGTAATAGGCTGATTGAGGAAGTTATATTTATAGGTGGTGGTAGACTGTTCACCTGTGTTGCCTACTGTTTGGGTGAGCATTCTGCCACCCTTGTCATAGGTATAGTTGACCTCGGTGCTATCGCCCTTGTTGTTTTGGCTTACCTTTTTTAAGTTGTTATTGGCATCATAGGTATAGTGGATATAGGAAACTTCGTTTACTTCTCCAAAGGGGTTTGTAAGATACCCTTCTTTAATCATATTGCCGTTTCCGTCATACCAATAGTTATGCCAAACGGTGGTTTCGCCCTCGTCATAAGCTTCAGAAACCAACTCGTTACGGGGATTGTAGGCATAATTCATAATAAAGCCGTTTGGCGCCTGTGTTGCGTACATATTGCCATAAGCATCATAGTAAAAGGAATGAGTCCGGCACAATACCGAACTCATTCTCAAGCAAGTTAATGTTTAATTTTTGGTCTAAACTTTTAGGCTATCTTCGTTAGAAAGTCACCATTTTTTTATTATTTCGACTAAACATTTTTCTTCTTTCCCGAAAAACAATTTTCCACTGAACATGAGCAACGCAATAACGAGATATAAAACTATGAAGATAAACTGCACTAATGCCTTTTCTTGATTTAGAAGAGTTGTTGCTCCTAATAATGACCAATTACCATACAACAAAACAGATAAAATTACTAGAAAAAATATCATTGGAATAGTTTTGAATTTAAAGTTCCCGTCTAACACAATACTATCGTTTTCTTTCTGTGCTTTACATTTAAAAACTCTTCGAAACGGATGTTGTAAAGTATTATTCACATAAGTAAGATATACATAGCTATTATTTTTTTTGAAATATAACCCTTTTTGAAAAAAGAAAGGCTTCATTTCTTGAGCATTTGACTTCAAATATTCTAATAGTTCTGTCTCCGATTTAAAATTAGTTATATATTTCATAAATTCACCAACTCCAAAGAATTTTTCCAAAATTTATATCAGCATGTAATTCAGCAGGCAAAACACTAACTCCTCCCGAAACACTCCCGCCTTTAGATGTATCGAAGTCTCCTCCTACATATCCCGCTGACCCACCTGCTGATATTGACATTCCTTCTAAATCATATATAGTATCTGCAGAATTGATAACTATTGTCCCGCTAACAGACGCATTGGGTGTGCCTGCACCAACACCACCAAATACTATTATTCCTTTGTTACCATAGTCATCCCAAACGAACATAATTTGAATATTGAGTTTAATTCCAAATGCCGCAGATGCCGAAATCCCCGTTCCATATGCTTCTTCTCCAGTAACATCAACATATGTTATTGGATTATTCAGTGCATAAACATATACGTTAGCACTTTGCAGTACGGAATTTATATCAGGTATGCGTGCAAAGGAACTATCTACATCTTTATGTTTTTCTCCATAAATCATGTTATCAAGATTCCAATGGGTGTCTTTCTGTGTAAATCTACCGGTATTGGGGGTATAATAGCGTGCACGGAGATAGATGGAGTCGGATTCCGCATCGTAGTATTCACCGCAATATCTAAAGGGATTTGTGTCGTTGGTGTCTATATTTCGTTCCACACCAAAGCCATCATATTCATAGTGTTTTACACTTTCACCTGCACTATTGGTTAAGTGTACAACATCACCATGTGCATTATGGACATAGTACTGTGAATTATTACTGATTAAGTCAAGACCATAATAATAGTTTTGTATACCATCCTTAACCAAATTCATGCCGTCCCAAATTTGGTTGGTGGTTTTTCCATTTACTGTCTTGCTATTTCTTAAACCATCCGCAGTATAAGTATATGTTGCTTGCTCGGTCCCTTTTCCTCTAAATTCTACTAAACGGTTAAAATCGTCATACTCGTAATGTGCAACATTGGGTACTTGTTGCGGTGTCCAGAAGTCGGCAGTCAATTCACTTTCTGTAGGTGTTGTTCCGTCTTTGGATGTATAAGTTTCGGTTATTTCAGACATCAGGTTGCCATTCTCATCATAGCTATAGGAAGTTAATTCCTCTACCTCACTTGCAGTATACATCTTACTGCCTGTCAGTTGTTTGTTGTTTTTGTCGAAGGTGTTTATTACTGTAAAACTTTCTTCGCCCGTTACAGATAAAGCTGTACGGTTGCCACGGCTGTCATAGCTATAAGTCATGTCAATATCGCCGACTGTTTCTGTTTTCAGTCTGTTTACACCGTCATAGGTGTAGGCGGTGGTTACACCGTCCTCGGTTTTGGTTGCCACATTGCCGTCTGTAAAGTAAGTATAGCTGATATTGGAAAGCACATCTGTATCGTTAGAAGCGGTTACATTGGTTGTCCAACCGGCATTGTTATAGGTATAATCTGTGGTTACGCCGTTGCCCAGTACAGATTTGGTTAATCTGTTATTTACATCATAGGTATAGCTTGAAATGGCATTATTGCCTTGCTTTACAGTTGTTAAGCGGTTTGCATTGTCATACACATAAGACAAGCTATAGTTTGGCATAGAGAAGGTCAAACGGTTACCGCGTTTATCATAGGTATAGTTTTTTGTAACGCCGTCTGTTACCTCTTTGGTGAGCCAACCCAAGCTATTATAGGTATAGGCAGAGCTTGTTTGTTGCGTTCCGTTTTGGGTGATGCTTGCCCCTACTCTATTATTCATCATATCATAATTATAGGTTGCTGTCAAGTTGCCAGCCGTTTTTTGGGTTAAGCGGTTTGCGCCCTCATAGGTATAGGCGGTACTGATGCCCTTACGGTCTGTCATGGATTTTACGGTGCCGTCTAAGTTATACACATAGGTTACGCTATCGCCCAAAGCATCGGTTACAGTAACAGGCTGATTGAGGAAGTTATATGTATAGGTGGTGGTAGACTGTTCGCCTGTATTGCCTACCGTTTGGGTGAGCATTCTGCCGCCCTTGTCATAGGTATAGTTGACCTCGGTGCTATCGCCCTTGTTGTTTTGGCTTACCTTTGTTACGTTATTATTGGCATCATAGGTATAGTGGATATAGGAAACTTCGTTTGCTTCTCCAAAGGGGTTTGTAAGATAGCCTTCTTTAATCATATTGCCGTTTCCGTCATACCAATAGTTATGCCAAACGGTGGTTTCGCCCTCGTCATAAGCCTGAGAAACCAATTCGTTACGGGGATTGTAGGCATAATTCATAATAAAGCCGTCGGGAGCCTGTGTGGCGTACATATTGCCATAGGCATCATAGTAATTGGTGGTTGTGTTACCTAAAGCATCTTTTACGGTGCGCGGCTGATTGACACCGTTATAGGTATAGGTTGCAACTGTTCCTTTTTCGTCGGCAACCGAAAGGACATTACCCATCTTGTCATAGGTATAGGTGGTTGTACCTGTGTCGGGTGTAGTTTGTGAAGTCATAAACCCGAGTTCGTTATACTTTTGCGTTACATCAAAATGTTGATTATTGGTTTTATAGGTTCGGGTTTTGATTTGGGTGCCGGTATGGGTGCCGTCATCCGAAGCAATGTCAAACAAGGTATAGGTATACTGTTGTTTTGCCTTTAACTCGTCATTATAGAACTCTTTCTGCTCTAAGATTTTGCCGCCGTCGTTAAAGGTGTACTCGATTTTGGTATAGTCGCCATCGGTATTTTCAAACACTTTGTTTGTGCTTATTCTGCCACGGTTGTCATAGGTCACTTCGTCCATTTGTACCCAGGTTTCGCCATCTAATGCATAGCTTGCGGTGTACCGACCCAGTCCGTCATAGATTTGTTTTACACGGTTGCCGTTGGAGTCGGTGGCGATGATGATGTTGTTTTCATAATCATAGCTATAAAGACTTGTGCTGTTTAAGGTTAAATTGGTTTGAGACAGCACATCACCCGAAATATTGTATGTGGTGGTATGGGTATTGCCATTGGCATCGGTTGCGCGAACGGCTCTGCCTAACATATCGTAGGTTTCGGAGGTGGTATGGTCCGAAACGGCTCTGAAGCCTGTGGTTGCTGTGTTTACAATTAAGCTATAGTCGTTTAAGTTGTTCGCTTCGGTATTTAATTCCGGATAGGTATAGGTATAGGTTGTGGTGCCTTCATCTTCATCATAAGTAACAGATGCCAATGTGCCATCCGCATTATAGGTATAGCTTTGTGTTCTTGAACGCAGGTCGGTACCGCTTACCGTCATGGATGCAGGGGTTTTGCCGTCCGAGCTGAAAGTATAGGTTGTGGTAAGATTTACCGCTCTGTTTGATGTACCGCCATTTACGGTATGGGTTTTAAGTTGTTCGTAGGGGCCATAGGTATAGGTTTCGGTATAGCCTGCAACACGTTTACTCCATATTTTATCCAATCCTCCGGTGTATGAGGTTATTGTTGTATAGGGAAGTCTGTTCTCCGGCACTTCAGCATCAACAGATGTTGCGTTTATTTGATACAAATCTGTTCGGGTAATTAAATTAGGATTCACTGCACCAGACTCATATGTATAGTTCGTTTTAGTCAAAATTCCATCTTGTAAAACGCGACTTTCCGTCAAGCGTTGTTTAGAATCATAGATGTCTTTTTGTATACCATTCGGACTTTGGATTATAGTATAATGTGTATACTCTTCATCGTTTGTTATTTTTCCTTCCTGTGGATTGTTATAAGCATAGGTTGTTTCCATTTGTTTTTCGCCATCAAACATGTAATATGTTTTGGAAACCTTCTGTTTTTCTGTTTCATGCTCGGTATAATTGAAATATACATTTGATGTATCATACTCGTATACTTTTTTAGTGTTATCTGAAAGTTCAACTTCGGTAAGTAACATCTTCCAATCTGCACGAGTAGCATTTTCTGAATATCCAAACTCTACCAAGTCCTGAACAAGCTTATGTGTATATGTCGTTTTGTCTTGGCTTGTTTCTGTTCCGCGATACACATTTAAAGTGTAGATATTATCTGTATATAAATTATTACCCGGATCGACCATCGCATCGTTTTCAGATATTGTTTCATATGTAACAATTATGTTTTCGTCAAATGCTCCTTGTTCTTCCGTTTGTTGATCGTAAGGAACACTTCCTACCGTGATATTTGCCAAAAGATCTCCATTATAATTAAATCGTATAGAACGTCCATAAGTGTCTACAATATTTAACAACTTATCTCCAGAGAAATTGTATGTAATATAGTTTCCAAATCGATCTTCTATTGCTACCATTCGTTGATCATACAAATTGTAATAACGTTTTGTCCCTTCAGGGTCTGTTACCTTCGCATTATATTCGCAATACGGAAGCTCCCGATAATATTCCGAATCAAAATTATCGGTAAATTCAACATCCCAATCATTCAAAACGTTAACCTGTCCGTTATTTGTATAGGTTGTTACTTTTTGATATGTAACCGTCCCATAATCTGCATCTTGACGATATGAAATGTAAAGTTCATCGTCTTTTTCGGTGCTGAAATGAGCTGTTCCAACATAAAATCTATCGTTTATCGGCCCATCTAAATATTTGTTTTCCCATTCGGCAAAAGGAAGTTGTATACGCCAACCATTACCTATTGATGTGCCCATTGCAGGATCTGTAACATTCATTAACTCTACTTTTGTTTCATAAGAAACTTCGGCACAAACTGCACCCAAATTTGTATTTCGCACTAATTTAACTGCGTTCGCATCTGATGATTGAATGTCCTCATACATATATAAAATACTGCTTGAATCTAATGATGGATTCGATTCAGGCAATATAGTCATGCCGGAAACATTATTTTGCCCATACTCAGAATAGTTCATTAAAACAGATATTCTATGATTTTCATCTTCTGCCAACAACATTTCTGTTTCGCTATTAAATACAACATATATTGGTTGCGTAGTATTATTTTCCAGATAATACGTGTAAATATATTGGTAGTATTTTTCATTTACTACTTCGTTATTTGTTTTATAATTAATAGGATAACGACTTGAGTTGTTTGTGTAATCAAAATCAGATCCCATTTCATTTGAAATAGTTTGTAAGGCACTGTTATACACGCGGTTAACAGAAACGTCCAAACCAGCTTTGCCCGGCAAATATAAATCCGTTGATGAATAGTGCAATGCACCAGTAGCACTGTTTATATAGCTGTTGCCCGATTTATCAAAAATTGCTCCCTGGTTTCTTCTATCGCCTAAAATACTATTCAAATATTGTTGTTCTTCATAAACAACCGGGTCAAAATCTGCAGTTTCGGCACTTGTTGCTTCAACACTATATGTTGCTCCGATTGTCTCGACATCCACCCCAGCAACTTGCATCGCAAAAGAAACGTTGTTCTCCATAACCAACAAAGGATGTTCATCACTATATACTGTTTGCACTACACTTTTTTGTGAAACCGATTCAATTGCAAATGCTGGTGCAATTTGAAAAACCATTAATGCTGAAAGCACCCACGCTGTAAATTTTTTCATTTATAATCCCTCCTCACTCTTGATAACATTTCAAATTAATATGACCTTCTACTTTTGAAGTGAATTCTAGCACATGAACCAGACCACTCCAATAGCTTTCGTCTAAAACTTCCTCTGTTGTGTACTCAATTTTAAGTATACCTTCGCTGTTCTCAACAACCTCAGTTGCCCCATGATTATTCGGAATTACATGCTGAATAATGTTGTCCACTTCATCATCTGTAAGCTCTAACATATGCGCATCATATTCAATAACCATAACTGTTTTACCTTCTGCTTTTTCTTTTGCCGTCACCGAAACATATACTTTTTCACCCGGTTTTACATATTTAATTAATCTGCCGTCCTCAACAACTGAAACGTCTTGAAGCACCTGTAAATAATATGGTGTTGCAGTTCGTCCTGCAAATGTTTTAATATAAAAATGTGTTACGTCGGTATCTGTTTCATCTGTATAATATCCTCCGTTTACAGGCTCTACTTTCTCCCACTCTCCTTGATGCTTTTTATATACATAAAATGTTGCATCCTTGTTTTCAGAAGACATTGTGATATTATACTTTGTAGCAAATCGACTTACAGGAAATTTATAATAATCTCTATCGGTTTCGTAGTCAAAGTAAAGTGTTTTTTCACCCTGATTATATGTATGTTCGGCACTTGAAAAATCTGAAAAATCGATATAGTATTTTCTGGTATACCCATTGTTACCTTCCAGCAAAATATACCCTTCACGATTTTGAGTTTCACTATTCAACGGCAAAACTGCTTCTAATGTAGTTGCTGCACTCGCTATACATGTATCATTTCCATTATATACATCATGCAATTCAATTCTCGCACCACCCTCAACCGGATCTTGCGCTGTCACTTTTACTTTAATACCTTCTTCGGTTCGCACAATCGAAGGGCCAAAGGTAAAATACGGCAAATTCATGTCTTCGTATTTTGCAAGTGTTGCATCATACCCTTCTTGCGTATCTGGCAGAATAATATCATAATCTGTAATTGTTAAATAATCAAGACGTGCATATCCATACCCATAAAATGTAAGTGTCGCTTGGCCTTTTTTCAAAGCAACAGATTCCGCTTCATCATAATTATAAAAAGCATATTCATTTGATGTCAAAAAATTACGCTTCATGCCAAAGCCATATAAATTATAGAGGTTGTCTGTTCCACCTATAATCCTATCATAAGTAATATCAAAATTATCATTACTATTTTTTCCTGTGATTGGGATTTCATCCCCCTCGCCTTGCTTAACAGTAATGCCAAATACTCTCTCAAACGCCTTTTGACTATCTTGAACATTTGGCGAACTTGCGGCACGGGCAGAAATTTCGTATTGCCCATCCTTAGGAATTTGCACAGTTGCAGTCATACGCACAACTTGTTTTCTATCGTTTACGCGTTTGTCTTTTGCTTGCATAATCGGATTTCCATAATTTGAATTATACACGCCAAAACCGCTTGTACTTTCAAACCAAACATCCTCGCCAAAAAACTCGGCATCTGTCGGATGAACTGTAAAATTATTTCTCGGTGTAAGTAAAATCGTTGTTTTGGATGATGGAACACTAAAAAGGTCTTCTGCCCGTTTCCCGCTACGATTGAATGCTGTAAATATCATTGAGTTGTACGAACTGTCATATAATCCTTCTGCCACAAAATCGGTTACATTACCATCGTAATAACCAAAAACTTCTAAAGTGCCGTTGCTTCCGATACCATAAACTGCATATCCGTCTATGTGTGTTCCTTCAACTTCGAAAACAACTTCCTCATTTTCGACTTGATAACCGGATTTAGAATAATAGGGTGACGGATAATTCAGCACTGCCCCAACAGATGCTTCATACATCGCCTCATTCATATTTTGTGACATGGGTTGAGATGCTAAAATTATAAAATCCATAATCGCACCGGGATATGCGTAAATGTTTAATGTATTAAATCCCTGCTCCAAATAAATGGGTTCAGCATCAGTATACATATGCGGTTTATGTTCAGCAGTAACATAGCTTCTTCTTGCTCCAAACAAATATCTCGGTTCATCGTTTATCATAAGAGCATTATAGTCGTCATAATCCGATAATTGATCCGATTCCGTAACCGCCTTATCACCCTGCACATACTTTTCGACACCATTTTCATAATAAGAAATCATAAATGTACCGAATTTGGGATCATTACTCTCCTGCTTCTGAGATAACGCTCTGGCACTTACATAATAATTCCCAGATACAGGAACAAAAATCTCTGTTGTATGCTTTAGAGGTTCTCCGTAGTTATTATTTAAAACAGTATATCCGCCCGATTCTTTTGAGAACGAATATGCAGAATACATATAGTCAATTCCCGCTGACGGAATATTATCTGTAAACGCGCTCCCGGTCACAAATTCTGTTTCAGCATTCAATACAATCGCATAATTATCATTTCCGGGATTATATGTAATTGTCTCTTGTAAAAAATTCCCGAATGCATCCCATGCCGTTATATCAATTGTTACAGGTTCAAGACGACATAATGAACTTAAATTCAAGCTATGCTCTTTTGTCGAATAAGAATTTGTTCCATAAGTATCTGTAAATGAAATTTCATAAGCAACCGGCTTGTTAGGACCTGCTTCGTATTCTAACCAAGAATTTCCTTCTTGTACAGATATAGCAGGTTCTTCTAAAAAAGCAAATGTAGTATTTTCAAATACACCATAAGTCTGTTGATATTCTGTTTTTGTCTGCACATTAACAAGCGGTTGCTCAGAAATAACCAAAAAATCTAATCGAGAATAACTATTCGCATACAAATTAACCGTTGCTTGTCCTTCTTCCAGATAAACAGGTACTGCATCAAAGTAATTGTATGACTGTAAATCAGTAACAAATTCCCGCATAGAACCAAACAAATATCTGTTTTGTCCGTTGATGTCACAGCTATCAAAATCATACATATTCTCATCAGACCACGGATTGCTACCTGTTACAAAACTTTCAACTGAATTCTGCGTGAACGAAACCTGCATAGTTCTGTTCATGTGGTAGTTGGTCTGCGTTACAGGTGTTGTCGTTGTTTTCATTCTGGCGCCTACATAATACATACCTGACTCAGGAATAACAATATCACAATTTGTATAACGTGCGCTCGAGCCTGTCGTTACCAAAAGATAAGAACCAAAATTCCCGTTAAACGCGCCACCCGCATTTGCGTCATATGTGAAATTTTCATCATTAAAGTCTTTACCTGTTAGCACAATAGCATTTGTTACAGTTTGGATGTCTCCATCTGTTGATACTGTGCTTTTTTCTACCGATTCGACACTAATTATCTCTGCATTTTCTTCTTCAAGTATCAAATCGTTGCTTAAATCTGATTCTGCAATGGATAATGTTGGAATGCTTAATAGCAACCCAATGCTTAACCACAATGCAATCATTTTTCTCATACCTATCACTCCTTTTAAATTTTTGGATAGTTGCGGGATAGAACTATCCACTATGAGAATACAACATATTATATCAAAAATCAACATTTACGACTTATTCGTCGATTTTCAGTACATATTCGTTAAATGTAGTCTTTAAACGATTACTCCATAAATTTGACTGATTAACCATAAATTTCACGGTTTCTTAAAAATTTGACGATTACCCTATAAATTTCACGAATACCCCATAAATTTCACGAATACCCCATAAATTTCACGATTACTATAAAAGTTTCACGATTACTGTTAAAATTTCACGATTTGAATATAAAAAAATAACCGCTACCCGGAATTTTACGCTCGGATAGCGGTGTTTTTGTGTATGAAATTATAATGAGAAGCCCGAAAAATGCTTAAATAAAGGCAAAAATAAAAGGACAACAATTCTATCAAAACCGTTGTCCTTATGTGGGTAAAGACCACAACTTTAATAGAAAGTTTCATATTTAACCCGTATGGTTTCAAATTCAAAAATACGGTTTCATTTTCAGAGGTGCGGTTTCATTTAAGTAATTATGGTTTCATTTTAAAAGGTACGGTTTCAAATATCATTATTGTCAGAAAAGTCTTGATTCCATAAAATATAACAATGTCCGCCCCCACTCTTACGCAAATAATCGTACACCCAACAAAGCAGAAAGCATGTTTTTCGCTAAACAAAGCCAATAATATAAAAAAGCAATCGAACACATCCGGTTCGATTGTAATTTTTTTATTCAAACTAAATCAGGCAAATATTAATAGGGATGAAAAGGACAGCTTTACGCTGCCCTTTTCTGTCTGTTTGCTTTTAAAGCAATCCGATTCTTACATGCAACAGATAAACACGTAAAAAGTTCTGACATAAGGGTGAATTGTTCCTTGCATGAATACAAGCAAAAGTGCAAAGAAAATTAAAATGCCGGATTGTTTTTTAGTTGATATACATATCATGGATTATGTATAAATTGTACCGTCAAAAACAAGAAAATCCGGTGCAAGGTGACGAAGCTTGCAACATTTCTCCGTCGCTGTCTTTTGGTTAGGAAGACCGAAAAGTTGGTTAGGTTTTTCGGACAGAAAAGTTTGAATTTTCATAATATTTAGCGCAGATAAGGAAGGTTGAGTATATTTTACGAGCAAAGGCTAGCAACCTCTTTGCCGCCCCTTAGGCGTAAGGGGAATTTCTTTATCTGAGCCATGCAAACAAGGATTCATTTCCTTGGTGCAGACAAAATTATCGTTCATTCAACAGGGTTCACCAAAACCTCTGTCATAGGAACCATGGTTGTGCCACCTGTACCTGCACCTGTATAGGGGGTGTAACCCCATACAATAGCTTTTTCATCATCTTTAAGTGTCAAAAAGTAGGGCTTGCCTACTGTTACATACACATCTTCTGCAGAAGAAATGGAAACAAACTTACCATTCTCATCCACTTTATATGTTGCAACAAAAACATGCTTGCCACCATCGGTATAAAGTTGCCATTTGTTATCTTCAGCAATGTATCTTGACTTAAGTTCAGATGTAGTAGAACTGTTTGTAATCCAAACATTGGAGAAATCATATCCCTCCTGCTGAATTCTGTAGGGGTGATTAATAACAGTTCCATCGGGAAGTGTTACGTGTAACGGTGTTGAGCCTTGGTTCGCATAAGTCACACCATACATCTGAACGCCGTGTGTTCCGCTTCTTATAACTGTACCGTCGTAATATGCGCCGTCAAAATAAACCCGTGAACCTTTAGGGATTGTTACTGTTACACCGGCTAACGAGGAGTCGGTATAAGTTTTCTCAAAATCTGCTTTAACCACCGCATAACCACTCACTTTGGCATCTTTCAAGGCGTCATCAACGTAGTCCGATCCGTTATGGACAAAAGAAAGAGCACTTGTTTTCAGCGATGATGTTGTGGTAAAGCAAGTCTTCATACCACCATCGCTGCTACCATGGATACTTAAGATATCTGACATTTTAACAGGCGAAAAATTTGTTACATCGACAGTTTCAGGGAATGTTGCCGTAATTTCTTCACCGCCATAAAGCGTCCATTTGTCATAATTGGTAATAGTTGTACCATTGAGTTTGACATTAATGACAGCATTATAGGTGCTTTTATTGCTTGAAGTGATAACCCCTGCCTTGACAAGTGCATCCGCAACAGTTACATTGTCTACAATTTCGCCGTCAAAGTCGGTATACGAAACAGTAAGTATACTATCAGCATCAATACTTGACACATCATAATTTGTGCCATTAACCTTAATGGTGGCATTAACCGGATCGGGTAAAACCAAAGGTGTCGTTGTAGCTTCATATAAAAAGTCCAAATTTGCCTGAGTAGGAATATTCGCCGCAGCATATTCCCAACCTACCGTCTGGTTTATGGTATCAACATATTCTGTAGGAACCAACGCAATTGCACTCAAACGGTCATAAGTATCATACTTATACTGTTCTACTATAAGCACATCGCCTTTTTTAAGCTCAACTGTTCCGCTTGCTGCATCCCACATCCAGGAAGGTGCACCCATCCATTCTTCTTTTGTATCAACTGAATATTTATCAAACTTGAAAGCAACACCATTAATATTGGCTGCCGCACCACGATTTTGGTTAGCACCAGACTTGTAAACTGTTCTTAAACCGAACGCTGTATATGTTTCTGTAGCGGGTGCTATAAAACTTCCGGCCATATAATGTCCTGTAGCTAAGTTTCCTGTAAAAGTAAGATTTGCCACTGTTCCGTTTGTAGAACCCATCGCATTTGCAGAGAAGAACAATGTTCCTTCAGGGAAAATGCCGGATTCAACTGATACGCCTTCACTGTAATCCTCTCCTGCATACGCACTAAGAGAAATATCATAGCCCTTATTGCTTACAGCTACAAAGTCATAGCCTGTCGGTTCTCCACCTGACAATCTGTCATATCCACCAACCAGTTCAGCTTCCTGTTCAGCTGTAAGGGTAACAAAATCTGCTTCGGTAAAAGTAACAGCCTCTGTTTCATCTCCTGATATTTTGCCCTCGTCAAGTTTCTTAACTGTACCTGAAACAATAGCTTCTACAAAATTTGCGGGTTTTGCTTCCAAAACTACTCTTGTATAAACACCGTTTTGTGTTACGCCACCGCGCAACGCTTCAACTTCAAGATCTTTAAATTCAAACTCCGTGATTTCACCATAATGCATAATCTTTGATGCTTCATTGGATAAAGCGGGATCATACTCAGTGTTTTTAATTTTGAATTTTCCGCTAATAACCAGACCGTCATAGGCTGAACCGTTAGTTTCTACTCTTGATTGAAGTTTTGTAACATCAAGTCCAAGCGTATTAGCGCTTGCAGCTGAAATAACAAGACTTAGACAACTGTTTCCGACACCTGTACCTTCACAAATGATATCAACCGAAGTGCCGTCAGTAGGTAATGTCAATGATGCATTTGGTTTTGTGACTGTTGCCGCAAATCCAGGCATAACTGTAAACAGCACACAAACTCCTATGAATACGGCTACAATTCTTTTACTAAATTTCATAAACATTTTCACTCCTTATAAAATATTTACATCCGATGGCTAAGCGGATGCTCAACCTATGTTTTCAACTGAAACCAAGTTAAAATTTACAGCTAAAAACATAGGAATGACCCTAAAAATAAATTGTACAGTTAGGTTCTTATTTGTTTTTACTTTCAAGAACATCTACAAATTCAACTAAGTTGTCAACCATCTCACTGCATACCTTTTCTCCGATTTCGCAGCTGGCACGTTCAGGAAATCCCATAACACCCACTTTGATTTCATCACGCTGTCCCACTTTTTCTACCACGAACGGGCTTTCGATGTTTTTTTCTCTTTTTTCAAACCAGTCCTGGTCGGTACGCATCATTTTAGATGTATATTCATCATCCATGTAAATTTCATTCCTAACCAGTTCAGGCTTCCAATACATCATAAGAGATGTTTCAATCAAGCCCGCATGAAAATCGTGTTCAGGCTCCATAGCAAACCCTCCAAGCCAGGTCGGCGATAAATTCCAACATTCAACCAATGCCAATGTTATTTTCTCTGCAAGTTTTTCATCTCTTCTCAAAAGCATCTCCAATGTACTTTTGAGAGCATTCTTGTTGTCCGTTCCTGCGTGGCCCAAAAGAACAATTATGTTTTTAAAACCCATTCTCACAAATTCAGAACATATTTCAGAAATCATCAATCCAAATGTGTTAGGGCTGACATTTACAGTTCCAAGCAATGTTCCGCCTGAAAAGCAGTACGGCAAAGCAGGTGCAACAACTGCATTTAACCTGTCCCCAGCACAGCGTGTAAGCTGAACAGAATTGTGAATATCTGTGCTTAACGGCAGATGATATCCGTGCTGTTCAACAACTCCGACAGGTATAATAACCGTGTTTGTCTTTTGCATTGCAAGTTCCATATCACGAACTGTCATTTCTTCCATATAAAACGCCATAAATTCACTTTCCTCTTTTTTCTTCGATATGTATAGAGAACATCTTCTATTAATCAGGATATACTAATGTGATTTTAAATTTATTACGCTTGTCATCTGATGTCCTGTATGATGATGCCGGCATTTCAGCAGTAGGCTCAATATACAAAGTGAAGTTTGTCGGATCATTCGGTCGTGATTCATTACCGAAAACAGATGTTTCAACAGTAATTGTCTTATTTGTTTCAATGTTTGTAAACTCAACAATTGCTTTTACATTTTGTAAAACATTATCACTGATTTCAAATTTGCCTCTAAACTGGTCAAGTGGAACAGCAAAACGCAACTTATTGTTTCCTGAACCCGCACCTGCATATTTAATTTCAAAAGGCTCAAATTCAGGTAATGCACTTGAAACACTCGGCAGATTTGCTTTATTAGGATCATAAATTGGCTTCAACTTACTTTCAAAGCCGTCTGCTTTGGACTTTTGAGCAGACATAAGTGTTCCGCCACCTAATTTCTCTTTTATTCCATCAGTCTTTTCAACCGAAATAGTGTATTCAAACTTTGCATCCACGTCATTTACAGGAATAATAAACTCATAAGGATATTCCTTATTTACAATCGTTTCAGTCTTTCCGTTCACTGTGTATTTGAGTGTTGCACTATTTGCTCTGTACTCTGATTTTGCTGTTCCGGGTTCTTTTCCGTCGGCATCAGTTACATAGATAAACGCATAATATTTATCAGGTGTGAGCTGCAATACATATCCTCTGCCACGATTGTGTTCGGAAACAGTTCCTCCTAAATCAGAACCATTCACAAAATTGCCTTTTTCAGCATAATTCGGAACTTTGATTGTCGGAATATCGAGTGCTACTGTTGTAATTCCTTTTGCAGGAATTGTAATGGTAAACTTACCGTTAACAACCTCAGTTGTTGATTTGTTTCCTTTAGCATCATAAACTGTTGCAGCTCCTGAATAAGATGCACCGCCTTCAACTTTTTCACCTAATGTGATGGTAGAGGTTACATCTCCTTTATCGGTGTTCATAAACGCAACTGCAAGCTTTCCCTCTTTTCTTGCAGGCAAGTAGTTGAGCAATACAGTGTCAGCTTCCACGATACCTCTGTCGTTCCATATCCACATATCTTCTAAATCATAAACCTTACCGGGTTCATAGCCATAGGCATTCTGACCAAAATATGCATAGCTTTCATGTCTTACGCTCGGAAAATTAATTGCCTGATCTGAACGAGCCCACGCATCTGTGATTAAGAAATCTTCAACAAAACCTAAGAATGTCGGAATGTGGTGATAATAAAGCTGTGTTGTATCAGGTCCAACATAAGGATAATCAGGTTTCATCTGATGAACGCTGTATGTCCACACATAGTAACCGGGATAGTTTGCATATCTGCCGATGATAGCATTTTTAGCTAAATCATAGAAATATTCTTCACCTGTGTACTCAGAAAGTCTTACCATATCAGCTGCCCACGCAGACATTACCTGACATCCCGAGTCTGCAATTTCGTGACCTGTACCCGACTCAATACCTATACCTACACGAGTCGGCAACCATCCGGGAACTGTTTCTTCTTCAGGAAGAAGCTCTGTTTCTTTGCCGCGAAGTGTCCATTGTTCTTCACCATGCCAGTAGTGGCTGGCAGCAGTTGCAACCGCACCCGAGTGTTCTAATACTTCTTCACGCTTGATTACAATATCTTTATCAGATTTTCCGTCCTGAAAACCCATTGTAAAGGTTGTCGCCGCAAGCATTCTGCCTGTTTTCTCAGCAGCGTCAAGATATTTTTGTTCTCCTGTAATTTCATAAAGGCCAAGCAAAGTTGAAAGGTTGGGATAAAAATCAATATTTGTAAATTTCACCCAGTCTCTTTCACTTGTCATATATTCTTCGTTTCCCAAAGTAGCTTCAATGTACGCATCACCATATTTTTTAGCTTCATCAAGATATTTTTGTTCTCCTGTTACCTGATAAAGTGTTATAGCGTTAAGTGTTGTATGGAATGGACCGATATTTGCACCACCTGCAACACCCATTTCTTCAGCAAGTCCTAACATAAACGGTGACTGACCTTGTGTAAGATTGTATGCACCTACATATGTACTTGATGGGAAGGATCGGTTATATCCACCTGTTGCAATCGGCAAGTTGGGCGTATACATTGTGTTCATATCCATTGAACGCTTAAAATGATAGTAATTTCTGCCAATCAGATTAGCGAGTGTCGGAATTGCTCGTTTTTCTAAAATATCTTCGTTACCTGTAAGTAAAAATCTCTGTGTTGCAGCTAATGGTGTAGAAAGTGTTGAAACACCTTTCGCTTCTTCGTTCCAATGTGCTTTGTGGATATCATCCCATCCGCCGTACCAATCATCCATCATAAGATCGGTTGCATTATAAATTGCATCATTAAGCGAAGCATAGTAATTGTTTCTTCCGTCATGGTAATTATAATAGTTTGTGACAATACTCTTGTAAGATTCGAACCAATCTTTCAATTCATTTACAGGTCTGTAGGTAAATGAATATGTGTCACCGGGATTGAATTTTGCATTTTCATATCCCATAATCGGTGCTGCAATTACACCAAGCAAACCTTGCGACGCACCTCTTAAGCCACCCATGAATGTTGAATTTGAATCATAAGTCCAATCAGGAATCAATGAACCTTCAACCGCAACACCTCTTGTCAAAGGTTTGTTAAATCCTGTTTTATCCGAAGCGATAGTTACAGTTGATATAGGTGTAAACATATATTTAGCAATAACCATTTTAGCACTATCAGGAGCACGTCTTTCAATTGAAATAAACGGCATTGTAACAGCGTCCATATCGCTGTCAATTACTTCTCCGCCATTTGACATAACAAAAGAATAGTTACCTTTCTGTGAGAAAGTTGCATTAAGTGTTACCTTCGGCGCATCAGCCAAACTGTCAAACTCCCATGTTTCAACTACAGATGCACCGTTTACATCGTCATAGTAAACCTTAACACTATCTCCCACCTTTTCAGCTTTAGACGGGATTAACCAAGTATTTTCTCCCATTTTATAAAGCTGATTGGTCTGAAATTCAAACTCCTTATCATTGTTGTTAAACTTAACCTGCGCCATATAATGACCCGTTAAAGAGCCAGGTGTTGATGCTTCATCACTTTTAAGCTGTAACAAACCGAATTGCTCGGTTTTCGCTTTTGCAACAAGCCAGTTACCGTTATCATTAAGCAGGATTTCGTTCTGGATAAACTGCTTTCCGTTACCATCATTTACTGTATAGAAATTAACTTTCACTTTATCAGAAGAAATTGAAACAGTTTCAGTTGCAGCAAGTTCCTCCGTTGCCCATCTGGGGAAAGTAACAACCTCAGCAGTTGCCGAAGGATCAACTTTTGTCGCAAGACCGAGTAAAGTTTCGTGGCTGTTTGAGGGAACATTCACCAAATCAGATGTAATATAGATACCCGCAAGACGAGCAAAGAAGCCTGATGTATCAAGAACTTCTACAACATTTTCACCCTTGTTTAAATGAACTATACCGCCATCTTCCCAACGATAGCCTGTTTTTCCGTGCTGACCATATCTTCTTGCTGTTTCTTTTCCATTCACATGAACATCAAAGGAACGAGTACCCTGCTGATTTGTTTCAAAGTCGCGGGCACGAACCCAGATTTTGTAGTCGCCCTCTTTTGCTACCTGAAATTTACATACTGCAGGCTTTGTGTTTCTTGCATCTGCATCCTCAATTGTAACCTCTGCACCGCCCGTATATTCAGGCTGTGTGCCGATTAAAGTTCCTGAACCGTCCGATAATTTGGTTTCAGGTTTCCATGTGCCATAAGTGTTATATGAATTGTCCATGATATAGTAAGCAGTTGCAGGAATAACAGCTTTGATTGTTACAACCTGGTTGTCGTTATCCCATTCTACATCTGCACCATATGCTTCTGAAATAAAACGAAGCGGAACAAGTGTTCTGTCATTGATTAAAACTGCAGACTGATCAATTTTAGTCGGTTTGCCGTCAACTACTGCAATATCAGAACCGATAGTTACAGAAACCTTTTTACCATTTCTGTCACCTGTTGCAGTTTCAGAATCGTTGTTCCAACTTACATCACAGCCTAATGCCTCAAAAATCGCACGCATCGGCACCATTGTTCTGTCATTAATAAGCATTGGTGGAACATCAAATGTCATCCATTCACCATTAAATTTAACTGCGATTTCAGTGTCCGGTCTGTCTGCTAATCTGTTTGTTTCTTCAATTGTAATCTTTGATGCGTCATAAGCATATTCTGTTTCTAATTTAACGAGTTCTTCTGCTGTGTTACCGGGAAAGAAATCCAAATCGTTTGTGATTACGATTAAATCAAAACGACCGAATTTTCCGTTATCTTTAATAGACAAAAGGTTTTCGCCGCTTGTTACATATTTAGGCAACATCTGTTCCCAAGTCCAACCTTCTTCACAGTGTGCTCCACCTTTACCAATATTCTGACCGTCAAAGATTACACCAAAAATTCTTTCTCCCGGGCTTGATGTTGCAAAATCTCTGGAATGAACAAATATTTTGTATGTACCGTCTTTCGGTGTTTTGAAAACAAAATTTGCAGATGCTGTACCCTCGCCTGAATCCACCATAACCTGTTTACGATATGAGTTAAAAGGTTCGCCCTGCTGTAACATCCAACCGCCCTTATCTTCAAACATTTCGGGTGTAATAACAAAATAATCACAACCGTTTTTGAAGTTCATATTAGTTGCTGCAGATTTAGGCAACAAAGCATTCGGCAATGCACCTTCTACTGGCGGTTTTTCCTCTGTTTCAACCACTTTGTTGATATCATAAGCATATTTAATTTCCATTTCAACCATTTCGTTTTGAATATTGCTTGGAAAGAATTTTTTATCATCTGTGATTACAACAAGGTCGAAACGAGCCGATTTCTGCTTGTCTGCAAAGGAAATGATGTGTCCACCTTTTGTAAGCGCTTTTGCATCCATCTTTTCCCATGCCCAGCCTTCTAACTTATGCTGTCCGGCTGTTCCGATTTTTTCGCCATCCAAAAGTACATCAAAATTTCTGGAACCGGGATTGTTTTCAGCGAAATCTCTGGAGTGAACAAATACCGTATATTCCCCATCTTTAGGAATTGCAATATTTAAACTTGCATCCTTTAAGACTTTGTCTGCATCTGAGTCCTGCATTGACTTAGCACGATGGCTCTGGTAAGCCCCTCCATTCTGAAGAAACCAACCGCCAAGACTTTCATTCTTGAACATTTCAGGAGTAATTACAATATATGTATTATCCGCATTGAATTTCATATTACTGCCACTCTGTGCAGGAAGCAAAGCATCTGCGGCAAAAGATGTTGCAGGAATCATTCCCACAAACATCGCAAGTAATACAAGTGTAGCTACTATCTTTTTCATCTACTTATCCTCCTTTTATATAAACAATCCCTATTTAAAACTCTGTTGACCAATCCTCATTCCAAGGATATGTCATTCTTATAACTTCACCATTTCTCTTTGCAGATTCTTCTGCATAAATTCCCGGCAAAGTCATTGCAAGTCCTTCTTTAAGAGTAACAGGCATTTTTTCGCCATTAATCAATGCTTTGAAAAAATGTTCTATCATGGCATAGTCTATACCGCCATGACCTGGCAAGTTCTTTGCATATTCATGATTCTCATATTCAAACGGCAAATATTTTCCGTCCATTTCTTTTGTGACATTTTCAAGTTCTCTGGTAGAATTATAACGAATAATTCCCTTTCCGTCAGGGCTTAATATATCCTCTTTTTCCATATAACCTTCAGTGCCAAAAACTCTGTATTTATGATGACCCATTTTTGCAGTGCATCTACCGTTTCTCATCAGGCGTATAATAACACCAGATTCTGTTTTGAACTGTGCACATTGCATGTCATCGATATCCATGCCATCTTCATACTCGTCAGCGTGCATCCCTGTACCAAAACAACTTACATATTTAAGCTCTTCTTCCACAATTGTAAGCAATGGTCCTAAAGAATGTGTGCAATATCTGATTGGGCTTAAATGGTTTCGCCAGTCGGCATTTTTGTATTCAAAAACAGCCTTAGGAAGAGGCCAGTGTATGTATTGACATTCCATACAATACGGCTTTCCAAGTAACCCCTTTTCATAAAACTCTTTAAGTTTCACGACAAATCTCTGGAAATTTACATTTGAACCTACCATAATATTCGCCTTAGATTCTTTTGCAACCTTCCAGATGTAATCCGCTTCTTGCAAGCTTGCAACAATTGGAATATCGGATAAAACATTGATGTTCTTTTTCAAAGCTTTGCAACAGAATTCAGTGTGTACCTCTGCTCCCGTTTCTACTATAACTGCATCAAGCTCTTCATTTTCAAGCATTTCATCATAACTATTATAAAAGTGAGTATCAGAGAACATATCTGCAAACGGAGCTGCGTGTCCTTGTTGCTGTTCATACCAAGTATTATCAAACAAGTCGCATGCTGCAACAAATTCAGATATTTCCATAAGTGCAGCCGATTTAGCTAAATTTCTTCCTCTGCCACCAAAGCCGACCACGCCAAAACGAACCCTTTTCATATAATGTATTTCCTTTCTGCAATAAATTTTTAAGTAACAAATGTTTGTTGTAAACAAATTCAAATCGCACTTGAACATCTCTTACTTCTCAAATTATAGCAGAACTCCCAATAATTGAACATAGAAAATACCCATATTTTGATGTAAATAACCCACACTAATATTGCTTTTTTATAAAAATTATGTATAATTAAAATTGGGTGATGAATATGAAAGATATATGCAATTTTATTAATTTCGAAAAATCGGATGACAAAATTAGTTATTATCATTTTGTGTATCAAAACGGCACAGGCAGACTCAAACAACCTTTTTACAATCCGTTTTACAGAGTTAATCTTGTAACAAAGGGTACCGGAATTTTAAAGCAGGCAAATATGGAAATGCAATTGAAAAAGGGCGACTTGTTTTTTACATTTCCTTACATTTCTTATACTTTAAATGAAAGTGAAGACCTTTCATTTTTATATATTTCATTCGATGGATGTATAGCGGAAAACCTGCTTCGAGATCTGAATATAGACATACATTCAGCGATATATTGCGGATACGAACATTTAATCGCTTTCTGGATGGAATCAATCAGAAGATTTACAACCTCCAATGCACAAAACTTAACCGATTGCGTTTTTAAATATACACTCAGTTACTTAAGCAAAAATTCTGAGGAAGAAACAAAAAAAGAAATAAAAATCAAGAATATTATAAATTATATTGAAGCAAATTACGCAACCCCTTCCCTTTCTTTGCAATCGGTTGCAGATATGTTTTTTTATAGTGATAAATACTTTTCAGCCGTATTCAAAAAGGAAGTCGGAGTTAATTTTACAGAGTATTTGAACGAAATGCGTATAAATCACGCAATAAAAGATATTAAATCAGGAATTACATCTGTTTATGAATTAGCATCAAGCTGCGGATTTGCTGACCAATTCTATTTCTCTAATGTATTCAAAAAATTCACAGGCGTATCACCGACAGAATATATAAAAAAGAGTCAAAAATAAATTTCAGGGAGATTTTTAAATGTCAAATGCAAAAAACATACCGGCAGACATTCTTGTAAATCAAAAGCAAGAAAAATATTCGGAAGGCATAAGAAAATTTCAAGGATGCCCCACTATTGCTGTAACAAAAGGCGGTCGTCTGTTTGCAGGTTGGTACAGTGGTGGGATTTGTGAGCCTCATATTGAAAACTACAACTTAATTGTATACAGCGACGATAAAGGAAAAACATGGTCAGAGCCTATTGTGATAATACCGAGTAATGAAGAGAAAATGTTTCAGGCACTTGATATTCAGTTGTGGATTTCTCCTGACGGAAATCTTCATGTGTTCTGGGTACAGAATGATGTTACGAAAGCTAACGAAAAGTATTGTACAGATGAATATAAAGGAAAACGAGGTTTTACAACAGATGACGGACATCTTTGTGTAGGTGGTTACTATTTTGATGATAAAGTTCATGCTTGTTGGAACATGGTATGTGAAAACCCTGACGATAATGAAATCAAATTTTCAAAGCCAAGATGTATAGGAACAGGTTTTTTAAGATGCAAACCTTTAATTACCCGAAACAAAGAATGGGTATTATTTAACTATGATCAAACTAACGAAAATTATGGTTATTCGGTATCTTTAGATAACGGCAAAACCTTTGAAAGAAGATATGGTGCGAAAAAAATTGAAACACCTTTTGATGAAACTATGGCGTATCAAAAGGATGACGGCGAAATTAGAATGTTTGCAAGAAGTACTGTAGGCGAAATCGCAGAAAGCAGCACATATGATTTAATCAACTGGACAAAAGCTAAAAAAACCGGAATAATTAGTCCTAATACAAGATTTTACATTCAAAAATTGAAATCAGGGCGAATCTTGCTTGTAAACAATGACCACAGCAAAATAAGAACCAACATGAGTATTTATTTATCCGAAGACGACGGAAAAACATTTAAATACAAATATATGCTGGATGATGTGGGTGAAACAAGCTATCCCGATGTCGATGTTTTATACGACGAAATTTTTCTTGTTTATGACAGAGGCAGATGCAAAGAAAAAGAAATTTTGTTTACTAAATTTACAGAAAACGACATAATAAATAATAATCCTATTTCTGTATCAATCATCAGCAAGCCATAATCAATAATTTCAAATACAAAAATTCTGCACAAAAGAAGGAGAATGTATATCATGACAAAAAGAGGACTAACCTTATTGTTGGCATTGCTTATGTTTATACCTTTAGTAGGAACACCGGTTTTTGCTGAAGAAGACGGAATTATAGTTACGCCAACTACTGACAATTGTATTGAATTTTCAGGTTGGACCGGTTCATCAAGTTTGAAGAGATATGACGGAAAAACCAGTTCACCTATTGGTGGAGGTACAGCAAAATTTGAAGTCCCTTCAACACTCAACGGATGGACAACACTTTATTACTGGATCCCTAAATATGCAAGCGGGTATACTGAGAACATTAATTGCACAATAGGTCTTGAAATTATCACAGCAAATGGTCAGATTCGTAAATTTGCCAAAAAAATAGTAAGTGGCAATGGCGGTGAATGGCTTGAAATTGCAACTGCTTATTTTTCATCTGTCGAAACCGAATACATAAACGTAACAGGTAATACTTCGGGTCAAAACAGACTTACAGATGTTAAGTTTGTAAATGGTGCAAAGGCCGCATATCACATTCTACCTGATCTTTTTTCAGAAACAGGCAGTTGGTCCTGCTCCTCATATCCTAAAAACGGTGCCTATCAGGACAAAGTTATGGTTTCTACCTATGCAAATGAACACCCTGCAATAATAATTGGCGAAAATCTTATTCCCGGAAATTACTATGTCTATGTTCATTCCGTCGACTGTGATTATTCCACCGGCGACAGAGCGTTTTATCTTGAAATAAACGGACAAGCAGTTTATAAGCTTAACGAAACAGCATCAAAATCAAGATATTTCGGTACCCACCTTGTTGGCACTGACATTGAAAACAGTCAACCAAATTCTGCCGAAGCTATCCCATATTTTGATTGGGAACAAATGACAGCACCTTCAAAAACAATAACTGTAGGCGAAGATGGGAAACTTGAACTTAAAGTTCATGCTCTGTCAGGATTTGCAAGATTTGACACAATTGTTATAACGCAGGACGAAAATTTTGACAAAACCCTTACGGGTGAAATGGGAATTTATTGTGCAGAACCTTTCCCCGCAATTACCCCATACAGTGACCGTATTCAATTCCCTAAAAAATATATGGGAAACTTAACTTCCGTAGATTTATGTGCAACTCTTTCAAACAGCCATACAACGATATCTTTCAGAAAAGGTATAACTGAAAGTGGCGAAACTGTTGTTCAAAGAAAAGTTGTAACAGATGATGTCGTTACCATTCCTTATGAAAACGGATTCGGTGTGATGTCACTTTTTGCAACAAAAGCAACAGGCTACAATTATAGCGGATACTACGGTCAATTTCAAACCGAATATCCCTCCGAACAATCGGGAATTTTGCGTATAAACGATCAGAATGTATTCCGTTCAGGTATACCAGAATGGATTATTCCTGAAACTCTTGAACAGATAAACGAAAACACCGTTAAAATGACAGCTGACGGAACATACGCTTCGCTTGTTATGGTGTGGACCCTTGAAGAAAATGATTTAGAGCCTAAAGTTACGGTTACTGCGACCGCAAAACAAGACGGTGAACTTTCGTTTGGTTTCTTCAACGAGGTTCAGGAAATTGCAAGAGACAAAGTGGGCTATGTTCTTAACCCTTACAGATGGCAAGAAAGCAGATTACCTGACCCCGGAGTTACAATAACAGAAACTAACTCAACCACCGACCACACTCAAATGACCTATAAAATGAATGAAAAAGGTCAGGAAATTTCACTCGGTGTTGCGGTTGACAGATCATCAATAGATTTAACAGTTCCTGTTGAAGGCTCAGAGTATGAAACAGGTAGATGGCCGCACGATACAGCTGAATACACCTTTACAAAAGAGTGGAACGAAGATAAGCTCCCTGACGGAACATATAAAAGCACTTACCTTGATTATAAAGAAGAAAATGCAGACTTTGTAATGAACACCACAGGTGAAAACGGCGGAGTTCTTCCTGCAATTTTTGCTCCTAAAATGGCAAGTATTGACTCTTCTTTCAAAACGGGAGATACATACACTTTCTCTTACAGACCCTTGTCAATCGTATCAACATTAGGTGAAAACAGAGGATGGTACGATATGTACAAACACGTAGCACAGGACTTAAGAGGTGTTTACGACTACCGTGACAATTACTATTCATCTATGACAGATGCCGCGTTCAACATTCTGAATTTCTTAAAGGACGATGAGGCAAGCGGTTGGGACTCTAATATGATTGGTCACTATAATATCGAAGACTCAAACTGGGTAACAAACTCTAATGGTCTTTCGTATCTTCAGAATTACCTTCTTACCGAAGACTATGACCTTTTAATGAGAAGAACTCTCCCGTCAATGGGTTCAATGCTCACAAGAAGCAATTCACATATTCATAGCAGATTTTCAATAAGAAGTGAGTCAGAAGGACCTATCAACAAAGAACTTGAGTACACTCCTATCGGCATGGGTAACGCTGCATTTGAGGGTGCATATCTTATGAGCAGAGGCCAGATGCCTGTTTACAGAAATATCGCAAAGAGCAGATTCATGAATACCAATGTTGAATCTGCAGGAATGAATCTTAAAAACACCACCGACTACTATTGGTACGAGCGTGCGAACGGCTCTGAAACCTTCCCTCTTGCAATTGCCAATGCAGACGAATATCTAATCAAGCGTTCATTTCTTTCAAGTGATAAAACTCCCGACCTTGAAAGTTTCATTAACATAAGCTACACTCCACAGTTTCAGGCACAGCTTGATGCGTATGAAATTACAGGTGATACAAAATATCTTGAAGGTGCAGTTGAAGGTGCAAGAAGATTTTTGCCTTCACTCAGAATCACCGATATTCCCGAAAGCAAAGATGTTTTATGGATTGAAAACACAGAGCAATTAGTGGCTGAAGACAAGCAAAGACGCAGCAGTGCCTGGTCTATAGCAGACAGAAGATACCGCAGAGGTGCTCTTATGGAAGCAACCGGAAGCACAATATCCGAAAACGGTTCTGTCTACAACGAATACATCATCAAAGGTTATGATGAAAACTACATGAATGTCCGTGATATGACACAACCATATCCTGCATGGGTAACTTCAAGAACCGGTCTTGGTGTTGAGCAATTTTCGACCTGTTTAGAAGGTGCAAACATTACAATGTCAACTTGGGCAGGCGATGTTTTAAGACTTGGTTATCTTTCTGGCGATGAGCTTATGATGGACCTTGCGCGTTCCTCGTTGGTAGGTAGATTTGCAAATTATCCAGGATATTACATCAGAAACTACACAACCATTTACGGTCTTGAAAATTATCCTACAGAGGCATTCGACAGCACATACCTTTATTTTCACCACGCACCTGTATTACTCTCAGCAATTCACGACTATCTTTTTTCAAATGCTTATGTAAAATCCGACGGAAAGGTAAACTTTCCCAATACGAGAATTCAGGGCTATGCATGGTTTAACAACAGAATGTATGGTCATGAGCCCGGCGTAATTTATGATGAAAAGGAAATGTGGCCCTGGCTTAAAGAAGGCACAATTGAAGTTTCATCAAAGCAGATTGACTGGATTGCAGGAAGAAACGAAGGCAGAGCGGCATTTGTTCTGACCAATGCAGGTGATAACACAGAAAATATAACAGTTGCATTTAACGCAGACCTCGGTATAAAAAACGGAGCAGTTGCAACCATTTACGACAAAACCGGCAACGCGGCAACTACTGTCGTAAAAGATAACAAGCTCACTGTTGCAATTCCTGAAAAGGGAATTGTGACAGTTGCAGTATCCGGTTCCGGCATCCACATGCCCGAATACGCCAAAATAGTATTCAACGAAACAGCGCAGAACGAATTGGGCACCTCTGCTCTCGGTCTTATGTACGAAGGAAGAGATTATGAACAAAGTTACTCCATACAGCCAAACAATAGCTATACATTCACTTATGACATCGATAAAGGCTACGATGTTAAAGCGTATGCACTTGCACTTGCACCCGACAACTATATGGGTTACATCTTTGTGGGCGGACGTTCAGCAGAACAATATGAATTCATAAACGAACAAGGCGAAAAGGCAGTCGGTGGCGGCGACGGGAACAAAGGCATTATAAAAACCACTCTCAAATGGCGTTTTGAGGGAGAAAGTGATATTAAAACAGAAATTGACGAAAACTTTCCCTACGAATTTTTCATTCCGGTTACTGACAGAAACAAAAAAATCGTATTTAATGTTGAAACCGAATACCAAGACGGTATTAAAACGCTTGACAAAGAATACACCATCGCTCCACAGGAAATTACAGTTTATGAACCCCAAAAATATACGTTTGAGCCGATATCTATGTCTATTGTAAGCAATCTCGGTGGTGTAAGTTCGCCACTTACAACCGGAAAAAGCAAATATTGTATTCAAAATCAAAGCATCAGCTTTTTCCCGTTCAATGCTACTGCACAAAATGCACTTAAAGACTGTTACTTAAGCGGTTACCTGAAAGTAAAAGACTTAACCAGCACTACCGATGTTATAGAAAAAGGATATGTACTTTTTGACAATGTTCCCATCGTAAACAGTGTAATAAACACCTCTGCGAGCAACAGACTTGATTTTTCCGTAAACGACATCATCTACACAGACATACCGGAAAACACCCATGAATACAAAAACGGCACATATATAGGGGCACTTCAGGGAACAGTTGTGGGTCTATCAGAACACACAGATGCCTATGAATGGGGAAATCTCTACATAACAAACGCAGATTCTAAAAAAGGCTTGCAGTTTACCAGAAACGGAAACACCTATACCCTTTCAAATGATGGTGCTTGCTGTCTGTTTGTTGCGGTCGCTACATACAGTGACCAAAACCAAATGCTTGATGCACGGATCGAACAGGTAATCGTGAGTATTAACAACAGTAAATCATACACCATTTCCAACAACCAGAAACTCTTTGTATGGGAATGCGATGTAAACAAAGGTACTTCACTATGCCCCGTTTTTTCAAGCAAATCCGCACAATAAATAGCTCCTGCCAAACCAAATCGCCACCTGTTAATTTTCGGGTGGCGTTTTTCTATGCTCAAAATTCTATCATTTAAAAGCAATTTTCCAAATGATACATCCTATGGATTCATCAGAAAAAATAACAAACCGATAGCTGATTTAGTATCAACTATCGGTTCTTTTTGTTACTCATGTATTCAGTTTATAAACATCCTCAATGGCTTTTTGAGAACGGATGGCATCCTCTGCCGGAATGGGAACGTCGCATTCACCCAAGACCGCTTTGCCGAAGGCTTCTATTTCTTTGGTGTACATATTTCCGAAAGTAACCTCTAACGGAACGGGTACAACCATGCTTCGGTTCTGGTCGGCATCATAACCGCCTGCATCCGAAACGGCAAGAACTTCAACACGTCCCTCTTCCACTTGCAATAATGTGCCCTTGGCAACCACTGAGCCTTTTGCACCGTAAAAAGAAAGACTTCTCACCATGAAAAAATATCGCGACGAGCTTCCGCTATATAATTTAGAACAAATTAAAAGCATTTCCAATATTGCGCAGCTTCTTGTCAAGCACATTCTGCTGGAAAACATGCTTACTCCCGAATATGATGAAAACATAAGCGAAGCTGTCTGTTATATCCACGAAAATCTAAAGACGCCTCTTACAATTCAGGACATTGCCCAAAGTGCCAACATTTCCAAAAGTGCACTATACCGCAATTTTCACATTTCTTTTGGTTGTACCGTAATTGAACATGTGACCAAAAAGCACATTGAAAAAGCCATAGAGCTGATGCGCGAAGAAAAACTGACTATTGAAGAGCTTGCTCTGCGGATAGGCTTTTCAAGTAGTTCCTATTTCAGTAAAATGTTCAAAAAAGTAACAGGGGTTTCTCCGTTGAAATATTATAGGGTACATTTTACATGGTTGCTCCATAAATTTAGCGATTTTCTTAAAAATTTGACGATTACCCCATAAGTTTCACGATTACTCAAAAATTTCACGATTACCCCATAAGTTTGACGATTACCCTATAAATTTCACGATTTGAATATAAAAAAATAACCGCTACCCGGAATTTTACGCTCGGATAGCGGTGTTTTTATGTTTGAAATTATAATGAGAAACCTGGAAATGGCTTAAATAAAAGCAAAAATAAAAGGACAACAATTCTATCAAAGTTGTTGTCCTTATGTGGGGCGATTATAGGGAGTCGAACCCTAGGCCTCCAGAGCCACAATCTGGCGCTCTAACCAACTGAGCTACAACCGCCATATATAAAGCCTTTTTTTAAAAAAAGGCTTTTTTGTAAAAATGGCGCGCCTGAAGAGATTCGAACTCCTGGCCCACTGCTTAGAAGGCAGTTGCTCTATCCAGCTGAGCTACAGGCGCGCATTTATGGAGCGGGTGATGGGAATCGAACCCACACGACCAGCTTGGAAGGCTGGGGTTCTACCACTGAACTACACCCGCATTCTTGCGACGTGAATTATTATACCAAATTCACGTCGTTTTGTCAAGTCTTTTTTTGCATTTTTTGAAAATAAAATATGATTTTTAGTCCAGTGCTTCGAGGATATACGGATTTTCTGCAAGTTCCTCTGCAATGGTCGTAATTTCACCATGTCCGGGGTAAACCGTAAGCTCTCCGGGCAAGGTTGCAATCTTGTCCCGGAGGGTTTTTGTCATAGCCGACAAACTACCACCCGGCAGATCTACACGTCCGATGCTTCTGCGGAACAGAGTATCCCCTGCAAACAGCGCATCCTCGCAGATAAAGCAACAGCTTCCCTTGGTGTGACCGGGTGTATGTATAACGGTGAAGGTTAAGTCACCGAAATTAAGCTTTGCACCGTCTTCAAAGTAGGCATCCGCCTCAAATTCGTCGTCTGTACCGAAATCAAAAATACCCTGTTGCTCTTCTTCTTTGAGCATTTTACGGTCATCGTAATGAATATAAACCGGCAAGGGCTCATATCTTTCCTTCAAGGCTACAACCGCACCCGTATGGTCAAAATGACCGTGGGTCAGCAAAATTGCTTTCGGTTCCAGATCGTTTTCCGCGATAAAATCTGCAATGGTTTCGCTGTCATCGCCGGGATCGACAATCACACACTCTCCCGCTTCGTCATACACAATGTAACAGTTTTCCTCCAGGACGCCTGTTACAATTATACTAAAATCCATCTCTTTTCTCCTTAATTTTTTAAAGGGGTTTTATTTATTAATACTTTCCTTATTCAAGAATCGGCTGTGTGCCGTTTTTCACCACATCCGCTGTAATCAGACACCTTCTGATTTCCGGATGTGACGGCAGGTTAAACATCGTATCCTGCAACACATTTTCCATGATGGCTCTTAAGCCTCTGGCACCGGTTTTGCGCTCAATGGCAAGATCAGCTACGGCTTCTAATGCCTCCTGCTCAAAAACCAGTTCACAGTTGTCATAAGCAAAAAGCTTTTCATACTGCTTAACCAATGCGTTTTTAGGCAATGTTAAAATCTGTACAAGTGCCTCACGGTCGAGCTTTGAAAGAGAAGCCATAACCGGAAGTCGTCCTACAAACTCAGGAATCAAGCCAAACTTTAATAAATCCTGCGGTTCAACCGCCTTGAAAAAGTCCTGACTGCGGTCTACACTTTTTCCAAGGTCTGCGCCAAAGCCCAAAACCTTGTTACCAAGACGTTTTTCTACGATTTTTTCTAAGCCGTCAAAGGCGCCGCCGCAAATGAACAGAATGTTTGACGTATCAATCTGAATAAATTCCTGATGCGGATGTTTTCTGCCGCCCTGAGGCGGAACAGAAGCCACTGTGCCCTCTAAGATTTTCAACAAAGCCTGCTGTACACCTTCACCGCTGACATCACGGGTAATAGACGGATTATCCGATTTTCTGGAAATTTTATCAATTTCATCAATATAGATAATGCCCTGCTCAGCCCGCTCAATATCAAAATCAGCCGCCTGAATGAGCTTTAACAGGATGTTTTCCACATCCTCGCCCACATAGCCTGCCTCGGTAAGGCTTGTTGCGTCAGCAATCGCAAAGGGTACATCCAAAATTTTCGCTAAGGTTGCCGCAAGAAGTGTTTTACCCGAACCCGTGGGACCGAAAAACAAAATATTACTTTTCTGAAGCTCCACTTCGTCATTTTCGTCCAGGCTATTTAAGCGTTTATAATGATTGTATACCGCAACAGCAAGTGCCTTTTTAGCAGATTGCTGCCCGATGACATACTGATCTAACTGCTCACAAATCTCTGCGGGTGTCGGGATTCGTTCATCCGAAGTTTCGGGCATGAATTCCTCCACAGCCTCGTCATCATAAATCATGTTGACACAAAGCTGAACACATTCGTCACAAATGTACAGGCCGGGCCCACCGGAAACCATCTTCGCAACCTGCTTCTGTGTTTTACCGCAGAAAGAGCAACGAATTAAGTTTCTCTCGTCTGTAGCCATGTTTTGCCCTCCTTAAAATACTAATGAATCATCTTCGTTCGAGAACCTTGTCAATCAAACCGTATTCCATCGCTTCTTTTGCGGACATAAAATTGTCACGTTCGGTATCTCTCTGGATAACCTCCAGGGGCTGACCGGTCACTTCGCTTAAAATACCGTTTAAGTTGTCACGGATTCTGATAATGCGGTCTGCATGGATTTTGATATCGGTTGCCTGACCCTGGGTACCGCCTAAGGGCTGATGAATCATGATTTCGCTGTTCGGAAGTGCAAAGCGCTTGCCCTTTGCACCTGCAGAAAGCAAAAACGCACCCATAGATGCCGCCATACCCACACAGATGGTCGATACATCGCACTTGATATAGTTCATGGTATCATAAATCGCCATACCTGCTGTAATGGAACCGCCGGGGCTGTTGATATAAAGGCTGATGTCTTTTTCTGCATCCACACCTTCCAGGAACAAAAGCTGTGCCACAACAAGGCTTGCGGTAACGTCATTAACTTCTTCACCTAAGAATATAATTCTGTCGTTTAAAAGTCTGGAATAAATGTCATACGAACGTTCGCCACGGCTGGTCTGTTCTACAACCATGGGTACTAAACTCATTAACGGATCTTTCATACCTAAAATCCCCTCTCTTCGATGTTTTTCGATAAATTTGTTATGATACAGCGAGGAAGGTAAACTTTAAAAATTTACCTTCCGCACTTCTTATTTGATTATTCAGCGTCTTTCTTAGCTGTGGTTTTCTTTGCAGTAGTAGTCTTTTTTGCTGCAGGTTTCTTTTCTGCTTCGCCTTCTGCTTTTTTGGTTGTGGTGGTCTTCTTAGCTGTGGTAGACTTGGTCGCAGTGGTTTTCTTTGCAGTTGTCTTCTTTTCTTCGCCTTCAGCAGCTGCCTTCTTGGTTGTGGTGGTCTTCTTTGCTGCGGGTTTCTTTTCTGCTTCACCTTCTGCTTTTTTGGTTGTAGTGGTCTTCTTAGCTGTGGTGGTCTTTTTTGCAGTTGTTTTCTTTGCAGCAGTCTTTTTTTCGGTTGCTTCTGCAACTTCGGTTACCTTCGCATTTTCAACCAGGAATTCAACAGTCTTGCGGGTTACGCATTCCTGCTTGAACGCATCCATCTGACCTGCCATGATTTCTTTAATCTTTTCAACTTCCATGCCGTAGCCTTTAGCCATCTTTTCGAGTTCAGCATCAACGTCTGCATCGGTTGCTTCAATTTTTTCAGCCTTTGCAATTGCATCGAGTGCCAAAGAACCCTTAACGGAAGCTTCAGCCTGGGTCTTATAATGTTCTTTCATGCTGTCTAAGGTCATGCCGGTGTACTGGGTGTACATTTCAAGGCTCATGCCCTGCTGACGGAGCTGCATATCAAATTCCTGCAGCATGTTGCCTGCACGTTCGTCAACCATTGCGGGCGGAACGTCCACGGTCATACCTTCAACAACTGCTTCTACCGCTTTGTTTTCAAGGTCAGCCTTTGCCTGTGCGTCTTTTCTTTCCTGTGCCTTTGCTTTGATGTCTGCCTTAAGTTCTGCCAAAGTATCAAATTCGCTTACATCTTTTGCGAATTCGTCATCCAGAGCAGGAATTTCCTTCTTCTGGAGTTTGTTGAGTTTTACATGGAATACGGCAGCCTTACCCTTAAGGTCTTCTGCATGGTATTCTTCGGGGAATGTAACGTCGATATCTTTTTCTTCGCCAAGTTTCATACCCACAACGCCTTCTTCAAAGCCGGGGATGAAAGAGCCGGAACCGAGTTCTAAATCATGACCTTCTGCCTTGCCACCGTCAAATGCAACGCCATCAACGGTACCGAGGTAGTCAATGTTTGCAGTATCGCCCATTTCAGCAGCTCTGTCTTCTACGGTAATCATTCTTGCATTTCTTTCCTGCATTCTGGTCAGTTCTGCATCCACTTCAGCGTCTGTCACTTCAGAAACAACTTTTTCAAGCTTTAAGCCTTTGTATTCGCCCAAGGTTACATCGGGTGTTACGTCAACCTTAACGGTCAGAACCAGATCTTTACCGTCACCAATTTCTTTGATGTCGATTTCAGGACGGGAAACAGGATCAAGTTCCAGTTCCTTAACAGCATCGGGATATGCGGTCTGCAACAGTTCGTTTACAGCATCTTCGTAGAAGATTTCGGGGCCGTAAAGCTTTTCGATGAACTTTCTGGGAGCCTTACCCTTACGGAAACCGGGAATCATAATCTGCTTGCGGTTCTTTATGTAAGACTTCTGCATACCTTCTTCAAATAATTCAGGAGATACGGTGATTTCAAAATCTACGGTATATCCTTCTTTTTTAATCAATTTTGCACTCATTTGTTTTTCCTCCTAAACATTTCTTAAAAGTAAAATCTATGTGTAAAGAACAATTTCTTCATTAAAACTGTTCCGTTTGTCTTTACAGACAACAAACTGCATAATAGTATATCATATTTTTCATCAGAATGCAAGAGCTACAGGGCAAAATTCCACCTGATCGCACGAAACCAACCTGAATCGGATGCCATCACTTTCCGCATCCACCGGAATTTTGTGCCCTCGGTTGTGGATGTGCCCATACACACAGGTGTGTACGTCATATTTTTTCAAAAGCGCGTGCATTTCTGTAATTGGCTCACCGTTTTTGTAAAAGGGCGGATAGTGCAGCATGGCAACCATTTTGCTTCCGTTTAGCTTTTTGCCCTCTATCAAAGAGTTTTCCATACGCATAAGCTCTCTTGCCTTCAACCGCTCTTCGGTTTCCTTTTCAAAACCCTTTGTAGCACACACCGCAACATTTTCAGCTAAAAATGCGCTGTTATACACAAAGCGTATGGTTTTGAACGCATGGGCATCTAAAAACTGATTCATTTTGGTAACCGTTTCCCACCAATAATCATGATTGCCCTTTGAGATGTATTTTATACCGGGTAATTGCTCGATAAAGCGAAAATCTTTTTCCGCCTGCTCTAAGTATGTGCCCCAGGACACATCACCGGGAATCAAAACCGTGTCGGTGTCGTTTACCGTTTTTTGCCACATATCTTTTATCCGTTCGGTATAATTTTCCCAGTTTGTGCCAAACACATCCATGGGTTTATCCACCTGTTCGGACAAGTGAAGGTCGGACAATGCAAAAATCGCCAAGCGCTTTCTCCTTTTTTACAAAATTACATTCTGAGGAATTCTCTGACCACTTCCTGCAAATCCTCTTTTTCGCAGGTTACGTCAAACAGCACGGGAGCTGTCTTTAAGCCTGCAAGAGATTCGGGAACCGTCAGTCCCGTACGTTTGCTCAAATCTTCCAGGACTTCAAACTCATCTCTGCCGAATACAGTGCCGTCACTGCCATCCAGCGCGTCCATAACGCTGCTGCTGAACTTAAACGGGCTTGCGGTAGAGGCAATTACTGTCTTTGTAGTATCGCCGGACTCCTTCTTATAGGCATCATACACAGCCTTTGCAACAGCGGTGTGGGTGTCCATAATGTATCCGTCCTGCTCAAACACACGTTTGATGGTTTCTTTAGTTTGAGTATCGTCTGCACAGCCTGCTTCAAAACGGTCTTTCAAGAATGCCTTGATGGATTCGGACACTTCATATGTACCTGTTTCGTTCAGCTGTTGCATATACCCTTTAACCTCCGCATCATTTTCGCCCGAAGCATGATGTAAAAGACGCTCTAAGTTGCTGGAAATCAAAATATCCATAGAGGGCGAAATGGTTAAATGGAAGTCGCGGTTTTTATTGTAAACACCGGTTTTCAGGAAATCAGTGAGTACGTTGTTTTCGTTGGATGCACAGATAAACTTGTTTACCGGCAAGCCCATGAGAGATGCATAATATGCCGCAAGAATGTTACCGAAATTACCGGTAGGCACAACAATGTTAATCTTGTCGCCCATGGTGATTTCTCCACCCTTGCACATTTCTGCATACGCAGACCAGTAATACACAATCTGCGGTACCAGTCTGCCCCAGTTGATGGAGTTTGCAGAGGACAGCATAAAGCTGTGCGCATTTGCCTGTGCAGCAAAATTGTCATTGGTAAAAATCTTCTTCACACCGGTCTGGGCATCGTCAAAGTTACCGTTTACTGCGGTAATATTTACGTTATTTCCCTTCTGGGTAACCATCTGGAGCTTCTGCACCTTAGATACACCTTCTGAGGGGTAAAACACATTGATTCTTGTGCCTGCAACATCCGCAAAACCTTCCAAAGCCGCTTTGCCGGTATCCCCGGAGGTTGCAACCAAAATGACAACTTCTTTTTTAACACCGGTCTTCTTCAGTGCGGTTACCAGAAGATGCGGCAGAATCTGCAATGCCATATCTTTAAACGCACAGGTCGGACCGTGCCAAAGCTCTAAAATATACTCCTCGTTGTTTAATTTATAAACGGGTGCAATGGTGTTGGTACCAAACTTTTCTTTGGTGTATGCCTTTGTTACACAGTCAAGTACTTCTTTTTCGGTATAATCTGTTAAAAATTTACCTAAAATGTGTACGGCGCGCTGTGCATAGCTCATTTCGGGAAGCGCTTTGATTTCTTCTTCCGAAAGCGTAGGGATGCTGTCGGGTACAAACAAACCGCCGTCCGGGGCAAGACCTTTGATAATCGCCTCGCAGGAAGACAGCTGAACCGAACAATCCCTTGTGCTGTGGTAGTACATACGCGTTCTCCTTTCGCATATCTGTTTTATCTTATATATTATATACTAAATTCAGAAAAAATCAAGTCATTTTCATAAACTTTTTGCGTTTTTTCGTTATTTTTTGCTTTTTTAGCTCTTATTTGTCATATTCTACCCTTTCGAGTGTCAACCCTTCGGGCGGAAGCATGGTTCCGGCATCTTGCCTCTCTCCCGTTTCAAAGGCTTTTAAAATCGTTGCTGCATCGATTTTTCCGAGTCCTGCGTCTAAAAGCGTACCTGCCAGAATCCGAACCATGTGATACAAAAAGCCGTTTCCGGTAAATTCCATGCGTATCTCCTCTGCCTGCTCGATTATCTCAATAGATTCTATGGTACGGACGGTAGATTTTTTACTCTTTTTCAACGAGGAGAATGCTAAGAAATCGTGCGTACCCAAAAGAAGTTCGGCGGCCTTCCGCATTTTGTCCGCATCGGGACGGATATCCTCTGCATAATAGACATATTTGCGCTTAAAAACCGAAGGCTTTTGTAAGGCGATGGTGTAGCTGTAGGTTTTACGCACAGCAGACAATCTGCTGTGAAAGCGCTCGTCTGCCCGCTCACAGCAAAGTACACGCACATCCTGCGGTAAATACCGATTGCAGTAAGCGAGAATTTCTTCGGGTTCGATATTCTTTTTCGTTTTAAAATTAAAAACCTGCCCTTTTGCATGCACCCCTGCATCAGTTCTGCCCGAGGCGTGAATTTCGGCAGGCTCTTCCAAAAGCTCTGCTAAAATATGCTCAAATTTCCCCTGCACGGTGTTATGGGTGGTATGCTGTTTCTGCCAGCCGTTATAACGGGTACCGTCATACTCCACCGTCATTTTGTAATTATTCATATCATCTCTCCCAAATTAAAAAAAACGCCCTCCAAGGGCGTTTTCAGCTTTGTTATATTTTTATCCTCTTTTGCGATTGGAACCGCGCTTGGATTCGAAATTACGCTTAAGTGCCAGCATTTTATCATCGCTGTCCTGCTTAAAGCGACTCATTTTCTCTTCAAAAGACAAATCCTGATCCTGCGCCCTGGTAAACATTTCCACATCCGCCGGACGGGAAGATGCATTTTTCTTTTCTTCCTCCAAAACCTTTTTTACGGATAAACTGATTTTGCCGTTGGTGATACCGACTACCTTTACCTTCACTTCATCCCCGACCTTTACATGGTCGTTAATGTCCTTTACATAGTTTAAGGCTATTTCGGAGATATGAATCAATCCGACCTTTCCGCCCTCTAACTGTACAAAGGCACCAAAATTCGTGATTCCGGTAATTTTCCCGGTAACATTACTGCCAACTTCCAACTGCATGCTTGCAATTTCCTCCTTAAAGGTTTTTATTTAGAAACGTCCACGAAAACGACTTCGTTGGGTTTAACCATACCCATATCCCGTGCGTCCTGTTCCACGCGTTCCATCTCATCCTGGGTTTTCATCTGGTTTTCGATATGTAAGCGTTCAGATTCCTGTGCCGCAATCTGATTGTTCAGTGCTTCCCCTTCTGCTTTTAAGCCTGCAATGGCAGACTGCTGTCCCCACACCACGCTGAGAACCCATATGATTGCACCGCAAAGTAAAACTGTCATAAAACGGCTTCGCATGAAACCGACTTTTTCCTTTGTCTTTGCCGCCACAACAATTCCTCCTTTGCTCATTTTTGCAGATATTTCCTAAAAAACACCATTCCTTTATTTATTTTAAACCAAAAAAAGCGTATTGTCAACCTATTTTTTCGTATTTTTCGTATTTTTTTTGCAGTTTTTTTACAAACGGGACGAATCAGATGCCGATTCAGCATCCGAAACGGAAAAAACAGAATCCGGAACACAAAAAAAATGCCCGAAAGCAACCGTTTCAGCAGCACGGTACCGCACGCAACAATAACGGAGCTGACACTTAAAAAATACACCAGCGCACCAACCGCCATTGCAATCATCTCAAAAAGACGCATCTGCCCATGATTGGAAAAAAGCAGCATTCCGAACGCAAGAAGCGCTGACAGTATCCAAAAAAGCATATCCAGCATAAAAGTGAGCCAAACACCCGGCTGAAAGGTGCGCCTTATAATTTTAAACAAATCGTACAAAAAAGCACAGGTAACACCCGAAAGTGCACTTAAAAAAAGCACCCGCACCTCTGACGCAAGCTCTAAATCCATACCGGTCACCGAAACAGTCTGGAAAACAGACCGCCCTTTTCCGCACTCGTTTCTTCGCTGTACAGCAGTCCCGTTATATCGCCCTCAATGGCAAGCTCCCCGTCATCCACCGAAAGCTTATTCATCCGAAGCTCTGTACCGGTTACTTCTAAAAAGCCGAGCACGGTTTCCAGTACAATTTTCTCTTCACAGAATTCCTCCACACCCAGCACGCCCGAAACAAAAAGCCTCTCTCGCTCTTCCAGCTGTATATTCTGTTGCATTCCTTTTTTGTCATCCATAGCCGTACCTCCTTTGGTACAGCATATGAGATTTAAGGGTTAATTATTCGTCAAACTGACGGTATAAAAGGGGCGCGTTTTCTTTGGTTACATGCTCCTTGTCCGCCTCGAGCACCTCCACCTTCAGCTCGCGCTCACCCATACGAATGGAAATAATATCCCCTTGTTTTACATCATAAGAAGCCTTGACAATCTTGCCGTTTACCGAAATACGCTCCTTGTCGCAAGCTTCATTGGCAACCGTTCTTCTTTTAATCAGACGGGATACCTTTAAAAATTTATCTATACGCATATCACATTCTCCTCAGCGAATCTGTAATCTTTCAATAAAAAGGCAAAAGGCTGTGACAAAAAGTCACAGCCGTTTTTGGTGCAAAAATTATTTGATTGCAACTTTCAAGCCCTGGCCTGCTTTGAAAACAGGAGCCTTAGACGCCGGGATTTCGATCTTAGCCTTAGTTCTGGGGTTGATACCGGTTCTTGCAGCTCTTTCTTTAACTTCGAAAGTACCGAAACCTACCAACTGAACCTTGTCGCCTTCAGCCAAAGCATCCTTAACGGCATCCATAACAGCGTTGATTGCTTTTTCAGCGTCTTTCTTGGACAATTCCGCCTTCTTAGCAACTGCATCGATGAGTTCTGTCTTATTCATTCTACATTACACCTCCTACTTTTTTCAAATTGGGATATAAAAGCTATGCTTAAACAAGCATTTCTTTCCGTTTGTTTGTTAGGTAAACCCCTAAACCCTTTTGCCAAATGATGTAAAATCAAATGACTACAATACACATTATAACCAATTTTTTCTCATTTTTCAAGTGTTTTTGCAAAATTTTCTAAAAAATTATTTAAAATCAGCTCGGGAGAGCGGTTTGAAAGCCCGCAAATTCCGCTTACGGCGTACAAAATCGCCCCGATTTGTGCATCGGTCGCATCTTGTGTTTTCTCGATATTCTGCAGATTTTCTTCAATTTTCTCCAAATATCTCGATATATTCTCTTCTTCTTTTCCCCATTTTCGCATTTTTTGCGAAAATTTCATGCTTCTTTGCAGAGCGGGCAAATATTTTGAGATATTTTCTAAAATTTCGGTCTCAGAAGCGAGATTTTTTTCTTTTTTCTTGATTTCGTCCCAACTTTCTGCTTCCGAGCCGGGACTAAAAATTGCAGGATGACGGCGCACCATTTTATGTGCCAGCGCATCACACACATCCGAAAAAGTATACTCCCCTGCCTCTTCGCCGATTTCGGCATGCAGAAGAATCTGCATCAGCAAATCACCCATTTCGTCTGCCATTTTTGCACCGTCGCCCAAATCTAATGCCTCTAACACCTCATAGGCTTCTTCAACGAGACAATTTTTAAGACTGGCATGGGTTTGTACACTGTCCCAGGGGCATCTTTTGCGGAGCGTCCTGATAATCGCCTGCAATTCTTCAAACGTATATTTTTTATCCTGCATTTTAAATAAACCGTCCAATCAGCTTTAAGATGTATTTTGAGCCAGGCATTGCTTCCACGTCCTGCTTTTTCAGTGCACGAAGGGCTACCAGAAGCACAAGATAGGTCACACCGCCTGCGCCAATAGCCACCAGCAGGGACAAATTGCTTCCCAGGAACGGAACAAGCACAAGATTTACATAATATGCCACAACGCCCATCAGCGCAACCGCACAAAGGGTTTTAAGGATAAAGCCCCATCCGTAGTTGGGATGTAAAAGCTTCTGTACAGAAAGCAGGTTTAACACCATAACGGTCAGATAACAAAGCACAGTACCGTAAGGTGCACCATTGATATTGATGCTTGGATTGCCGACCAGAATAAAGTTTACAATGATTTTAACCACGCCACCCAACAGCATATGGATAACAGGTGTCCACACCTTTCCGTTGGACTGTAAAATGGCATTGGAAACCATAACCACCGAAACAAACGCCACACCGTATGCCAGAACGGTTAACATGTCTGCACCGCCCACATCTTTGATGACTAAGTTCAGAATCGGACCTGCCAGCACGGACATACCGATGGCACAGGGCAATGCAAAAAGCAGAGCGATACGGATTGCGGTTTCGGTTGTAGCTTTTGCTTCTGCAAATTTTTTAGCAGTAAGCGCAGTTGAAATTGCAGGCACGACGCTGACACTTAAGGACGCCACCAATGCAGGAGGCAGATTGAACATGGTCATCGCATCGTTATAATACCCCCACATGGTACTGCGTTCTTTTTCAATATATCCCAGACCTTTAAGCAGATTTACAATCATGGTCAGGTCAATAAAGCTTGCAAGGGTGAATACCGCAGAGCCGATGGTAATGGGAACTGCAAGCTTTAACAGCTTTACAAGAATGGTTTTGGAGGGCGAAACAACGCTTCCCTCGGCACTTTCTTTTTCCTTGAGTACTTTTTTGGTGGCGCGGAACTGGAAAAACAGATATACTGCGCCCAAAAGTGCACCGCAGGATACACCTAAAATTGCACCGGCAGCCGCCATGGACTGGGATACGGTGCTTTCGGGATTTGTCTTGTCCAGCAAAACAAATGCAAGGGCAAGACCGATAATCAGCTTACCGCAGGATTCAATCAGCTCAGAGGTTGCGGTTGGAATCATGTTACTCATACCCTGGAACATACCTCTGTACACACTCATGCATGCCACAAAGAACAGACAGGGTGCAAGCGCCATAATGGGTCTCCAGGCTTCCGAAATACCAATACTATTTGCAAAAAGCTTTGCACCAAAGAACAAAATCAAACTGCCGACAATGCCGATCACCAGCAGCAGCTTTTGGGCAATTTTCTGAATTTGCAAAGCTTCTTTAAAATTATTTTTTGCAATGCTTTCCGAAACCATTTTGGAAATGGCAACCGGTAGGCCTGCCGTTGCAATAATAAACAATACATTATAAATGGTATACGATGAGGTATAAATACCGTAGCCTTCACCCGAAAGCACAAAACGGCGGATGGGAATTTTAAACAATGCACCCAGAAGCTTTACCAGCAAGTTGGTAACGGCAAGTATCAGTGCACCTTTTAAAAAGGGTTGTTTTTTTAATTCTGACAAAACAGTTCCTCCTTTAATTTAATCCTTTGATTTCAGATTCTAATATAATATTATAGCAAACTTTTACCGAAAATGCAAATATTTCTTTAAAAACATGTACAAACCTCAGAATTGACAAAAACACGTATTTATGATATGATTAAAAAAAAGCCGAAAGAGGTTGTAAGAATATGGAAGAAATTTGTGCTGTTTGTATATACGGAAAGCCTATGATGGACGGCGAATATGTGCTTTGCCAGAAAAACGGACCCATGCGGGCATCCGCCTCCTGCAAAAAGCAAAAGACTGATTTAACCAAGGTAAATCTGCGTCGCAAAAGAACCATTGCAAAATTTTCTGAAAACGAATGAAAAAACCGCCAAAGGGCGGTTTTTTTATTCGTCATTTGCCTGCATAATTTCACGCTTTTTCCGGCGCAATGCTTCTTTTTTTCTTTGCTTTTTCTGATGGGTAACAGTCCCCCACACAAAAACCACAAGCACAATCAAAAGCAACCAGGTGTTGATGCCGGAAAACAGATGATATATATAGCTGAAAGGCGAAAATCCGATTTTCTTTTCAGACACAATCGGACAGCTTGCAATCCTGTTACCGTTATAGTAATAAGAAACCTCACCCAAGGGCTTGTTTTTTTCAACCGTTGCCTGTAATTTTTCCGGCACATTTACCTTGCTTGTCAGCAATTCTTCATCGTAATCGGAAGGCAGAAGTGCAGCAATATCCTTTTCTGCCACTAAAACCGCCTGGGTCGCAATCGCACCTTTTACAGGCACCTGTTTTATAAAAGCACCTTTTTTTACAAGCACCACCGAGCGGAAGCTGTTAAAGCCATGCTCGAACAGGTTAATCATGTCCTTATATACCTGCGTGGAATCGTCGGGGGTATTGATTACAAAGCCATATATCTGTTTATCGCCCTGCTCTGCCACCGCAATCAGCGATGCACCTTTTCCGCTGAAGGAAACGAGTGCGCCGGTTGCCAGGGAATATGTATAGGATGAATAGGTATAATTGCTCAAAAGATGATTACGGGAGCTGAAGGTGTCCGTTCCGTCTGCAACAGGCAAATCAAACAGCACCGAGCCGATAACTTCCCGATAAAGAGGAAGGCTCATGGCATGCTTTAAAAGCCTGTACAAATCCGATACGGTTGTACCTGCACTTTTATCCTCCCGTCCGTCGGGAGAAGTAAATTTCGTTTTTGTCATGCCAAGGCTCTCAGCTTTTTTATTCATTTCCGCCACAAAGGCTTTTTCAGAACCGCTGTGTGCAACCGCCAGCGTTACGGCAGACGCGTCCGAGTATAAAAGCAGCATGTTCTGCAAATGCTGTGTTACACTGTATACTCTGCCGGGTTCAGACCCCGAAAGATTTCCGAAAGAATTATAAAACACATTGGTTTCTTCCGTGAAAGGCACAGACTGGGCAGGATTCAGTTTTTCAATGGCAAGAACCGCGGTCATGATTTTGGCAAAATCATTGACACCAACATCTGTTTTACAGTTTTCTTCCAGCATAACCGCATCGGTAGAACCGTCCACCAGCATGTAGGTGGGTGCCGTAATGGCATCAATGTTTTTTTGTGAAGCCTCAACCGGCACGGTTTGCAGCAGACATACCATGAGTAAAACAACCGCTATTATTTTACGCACCCAATCCTCTCCTTTCTCTTTTTATCAGTATACCAAAAAAAATACAAAAGTGCAACAGAAATTTTTTAATTTTTCTGTTGCAATTCCGAAACATTTGTTATATAATTGAAATATAAATGAAAATGTTTAATTTGCGGGAGGAAAAGCATGAAAATCTTAATTGTTGATGACGAAAAATTACTGGTAAAAGGTTTGAAATTCAACTTTGAACAGGACGGGTATACCGTTCTGACCGCTTTTGACGGTGAAGAAGCGGTACGCCTTGGCAGAGATAAAACCTTAGATATTATTGTGCTGGACCTGATGCTCCCGAAAATGGACGGCCTGACCGTTTGTCAGAAAATCCGCGAAACCTCCAATGTGCCGATTATCATGCTCACCGCCAAAAGTGATGACATGGACAAAATCATGGGACTGGAATACGGTGCGGATGACTATATGACAAAGCCTTTTAACATTTTAGAGCTTAAAGCCCGCGTAAAGGCTGTACTGCGCCGTAAAGGCAAGCCGGCTTCTCAGGAAAGCGCAAAAACTGCAGATGACAACAAGGGTGTTGTGTTGAACAAATTCTCCCGCAGTCTGAAAGTGGACGGACACGAAATAGAGCTTACCGTAAAAGAATATGCGATTATGGAACTGTTTATCGCAAACCCCGGCAGAGTGTATTCCAGAGACGATTTGTTAGACATTATATGGGGCTACGATTACCCCGGTGATGTGCGTACGGTGGATGTGCATATGCGCCGTCTGCGTGAAAAGGTAGAACCCAATCCCGCATCACCCAAATATATCCTGACCAAATGGGGGGTAGGTTATTATTTTAAAGAAGCGTAAACCAAAGGTTCAGAAGAATGTTGCTTCTGCGAAAGAAAACAAAAAACAAAATACTGCAAAAAATAAAAAGCCGCGTACCACCCGTACGCGGCTGATTGTAACATATCTGGCAATTGTTGTCATGACCCTTTTGTTTATCTCCACTTATATTCTGGCGGCAATCAACGAGCATCTTTATAACCAGAGAAAAATGGAGCTTTTGGCAAATGCGAACGTTGTGGCAAATGTTATCAGCGAGTCGGTAAAGACAGATGCAAATGATATCGCCTGGACTGTTTCCCGTCTGAAGGTGGACGACACCACCCGTATCATTGTAACCGACCATCTGGCACGGGTAATTTACGATACCGGTGACTACGGCGACATCCGCGGGAAAATCCTGATGAAAGAAGAAATCATGTGTGCCTTAAACGGTCAGGACACGGTAAACGTTGACCAGGACAAGGAAATCGGTGCTGTGGTTGAGGGTGCGGTTACCGTAATTTCAGATACGGAAACGGTCGGCACTGTTTACATTTCCGAAACTGCACAGGACACCGAGGATTTTGTGGCAGACATCCGCTGGATTTTAATTGCCATTTCTATTGTGGTTTGCCTGCTGGTCGGTGTTTTGAGCTGGGTGATGGCAGACATCATCATCAGCCCCATTGAAAAGCTGACCAAATTCATGTCTGACTTTGACTTAAGTAAAATGGACGAACGTTTTCCCGTGACCGGAAAGGACGAAATTGCGGAACTCGGCAAAGCCTTTAACAGCATGGCAGACCGTGTGGAGGACATGGAAGAAAAACGCCGTATTTTCGTTTCCAACGCATCTCACGAGCTGAAAACACCGCTTAGCTCCATCAAATTGCTTTCCGAATCGATTTTATCCATGCAGACCGGTGAGGATACCTATATTACAGAATTTATGACCGACATCAACGGCGAAGTAGACCGTCTGGCACGTATTGTAGACCGTCTGCTGACTTTGACAAAATTAGACGCAGGTACTGAGCCGTTAGAGCTGAAAATGGCATCGGTAAACACGCTTTTAGAGCGCATTGTGCGTGCTTTAAAGCCCCAGGCGGACTTAAAAAACATTGCCATTGCAGTGGTTGAGGACAGTGAAGTGTTTGCGGAAATGGATTTGTCCAAAATGTGGCAGGTGGTTTATAACCTGACCGATAATGCCATCAAATACACCCCTGCTGGCGGTGTGGTAAAGGTGCTGTTGCACAATCAGGGAGATTTTTGCCGTATCAACGTAATTGATAATGGTATCGGTATTCCAAAAAAAGACGCCGAACACATTTTTGACCGCTTCTACCGCGTAGACAAAGCCCGTTCCCGGGAAAGCGGCGGTACAGGTCTTGGTTTGTCTATTGTAAAGGATATGGTCGAGCTGCATCAGGGTAAAATCATGCTGGATTCGGTAGAGGGCGAAGGCTCTGATTTCAGCATTGTATTTCCCAAAAAGCAGCACCGTGAAACTGAGGAGGGATAAAATGAATAAAACCTTAAAACGTATAACTGCTATTGTTCAGGTTCTGCTCTGTCTGGTTGGCATAACTGCCTGCACACCTAAAGAACCCACACAAAAGGTTAATCTGTATTATCTGGACGAAGCAGGCACAATTTTAGAAGCCGAAACCCGTGAAATTCCCAAGACTGCGCATCTGACCGACACTGTCGGAATTGTCATGGCAGAGTTGTTAAAAGGGCCTGAGTCGGAATTTCTGCATTCCCCTTTCCCGGAGGGTGTGTCTGTAAACAGCCTGAACATCAACAATCGTATGGTGACTCTGGATTTTAACAGTAAGTTTGTGTTTAAAAAAGAAAGCGAAGCGCTGTTTGCGCGCACATCGCTGGTTCGAACCCTTTGTGATCTGAGCGGCATTGACCGGGTAAAGGTTACGGTTGCAGGAAAGCCCTTAACCTCTGTAGACGGCACCAAAATCGGCATCCTGCAAAAAAGTGATATTATAGATGATTCCGAGCTGGTGGTTGCGGATTACAAAGCTGTTGTGCTGTATTTTGCATCGGCAGACGGGCAGCATCTTGTTCCCGAATACAGAACGGTTATTGTTAATGCAAAAGAAAGTCTTGAAAATGTTCTGGTTAATGAACTGATTAAAGGCCCCGAAAATGACCATTTAAGCAAAACCATTCCGCAAGAAACAAAAGTGCTGAGCATTGAAACCAAGGAAGGCATTTGCTTTGTAAACTTAAGCAAGGAATTCAAAACCGCACATCCGGGCGGATCAATGGAAGAAACCATGACCATTTATTCTATTGTAAACACGCTCACGGGACTGCCAAACGTACAGAAGGTACAGTTTTTAATTGAGGGACAGAAAGAAGAAGAATACATTCATTTTGTATTCAACGAACCGTTCCTGCCCGACAAAGCTTTAATTAAGCAATAACAAAAACCGCATTGCAAAACGCAATGCGGTTTTTCTTTTAATATAAATATTGATTCAAATCCGTCAGCACCGATTCATCCTCGATCTCCGAATCGGTCAGCAAAATGATGCCGTCGCTGTAGTAAACATTTTTGCCAAAGGCTTCGGCTAAAGCACGTACCGGAACATAGGTGCGTGCCATTTTGTTTTCAGGCGGTGCATCCAGCGGTAAAACTTCGCCGTCTATCGCGTACTGCGGAATGTCGGTTGCAAACAAAAGGGTTTTGCCTTTAAGCTCAATTTTAATTTCATCTGTACCGCCCAGAATACCGGGGGTGCCCACATAAGAAACGGTTGCGCCTATAGACTCTGCGATAAAGCGAAGCGGTATTAAGGTGCGGTCTTTATCGTTGATATAAGGAACCGCGCTTTTGTTGTCCGGGTCAATGAATCGCTTGGAAAGGTTTGCATACGCAACATTTTCCGAAAGCTTTAAAACCAGACCCTGACTTGCAGAATATGCGCCTGCCGGGACAATTCGCGCGCTGTCGGCACGAAGATATCCGGCACCGTTTCGCTTTAAGGAAACGGTAACCTTATCCCCTTTTTTCAGGTTGTAAACACCTAAATTTTCCATACCCGGCTCGGTGTTTAGTAAATCCAAAGTAAATTCTTTTATCTGTTCGCCGTTTATGTATACAGCGCCCTTGGCTTCTTTATTGCTGTTGTCATAGCTCATGCGGTACAATTCAAGCAGATACTTTGCATTTTCGGTTGCCACCAGGTTCCACTTGACTTCCGAATCCTGTGCATTTGCGTATGCCGACTGTGCTGTAAACCCTTTTATGCTGGATTTTAACCAGTTGCCACTCATTTCAATATCGGAGCTTCCGCTGTTAATATCGTAAAGTGCCACTTCTCCCGGAATCTTTGTTGTCCGACAAGGGTCAATGGGCACCTTGCGGTTAAATTCGTCGGTCCCGTCAAAGCACACAAACGAAACATCATCCAAGTATACATCCCCCTTACCCTCAGCAGAAAGACTGATATACGCACGGTTATCGGTAATCTCTACCTGCTCCATATTGATGATTGCAAAGTCCTCGCCCGTGGCTGTGCTGAAAGAAAACGCCTCGTCATTGACCTTTGCGGTAAGCTTTGTGAAATCCTCGCACTGCACATAAAATGAGAGCTGATACGTACCGTTTGCGATATAATTCAGATCCTGTGCTACCGTACCGCTTTTCTCAATTTTCAAAGCACCTGTACCTGTTCGGATATGTGCATCTTCTGTTTCTACAGAAATGTTATTGCTGTTTTTCGGTTCTAACCAGGATGCCGGCGTATCTAAACGCATTTTAGAAATGTCTGTGGTGTAGTTGACGCGGTTGTTATCATCAAAAGAGGGGTTTACAATGATATTTTCCCCTTTTAAAGGCATGGTGTAAAAGCGGAAATAATCCCAGACCGATTCACCGGGTAGCTTTTTGTCATCAATCTCGCCGCTGAGTTCTGTATTGGCAAGAGCTGTCAGCCACAGATTCGGTCTGCCGTACATTTCCGCATCCCTGGATTCACCGATTTTTTCACCGTTTAAATACCACACAATGCGGTCAGGCAGGTATTCACAGCCTGCTACAAAATAGTCTTTTGCGGCATCGGTAAGGTTTCGGAACAGATATCCACCGTCCGCAGTCTGCACCCATTTCCGCGGACCTGCCAGATGTCCGCCCAGCCAGTAATGCAAATTGGGTGCAATATTTGTGGTATTGTTGGAGTCTACTTCATAGATATCAATTTCAATAGACGAGTTAAAAGCAGGTGATGTAATGCCGTCTCCGTTTACGCCTGCTGTCCAGAATGAGGAATGCAAGCCTCCCGTTCCCCCGAACAGCTTAGAGCGCACCTCATAATAGCCGTAGCCTAAGCCGAAGTTTGTAATCACCCCGCCCCCGCGATAGTCGCCATGGGATTTTTCAAAGCCGATATGTAAATTGCCGTCCGAAACGGTAACCATGGCAGGGTCGTTATAGCCTCCACGGGTTTTTACCCCTTCATTACGGTAGTGCCAGTTTTCAAGATTCAGCTCTTTGCCGTCAAATTCATCCGCAAATGTAAGACTATAGCCTTCTCTTGGCGGTTCTGCAAAAGCTGTAATGCCAAAACAAAGCACAAACAGCATGCAGAAAAGGAAACATTTTTTCATAGGTACACCCCACTTCTTTTGTTTGGCATCAGTATACCAAAATGCATGTTAAAAGTCAAGGGCTACATTTCTGCCTCCAAACGGGAAAAGAGTTTAGTACGGTCACCGTTTCCGTCCCGGTTATACCGCTTTAAATCCTTAAGTGTGCTTTCTTTGTTGATATAATTCATCCCCTCTTCACAGCCAAGGGTTACCTTATAGCCCATGCTTTCGACCACCTTTCGGCTTTCATTATTTACAGAGCCGAAGGGATACGCAAAAGCATCTGCTGGTCTTTTAAGTTTTTGCTTCATGGTTTCCTGCATTTTTATCAAATCGTCATGCAGGATGTTCTGATAATACGCAACATCCTCGCCTTTATTACGTAAAATGCCATGCCGTGCATTCCAGTCGTGCATGCCGTAAGAATGGCTCTGGATATCCACCAGTCCCGAATCCTGCATTTCCTTAAGCTGTGTCCAGGTGGCATGGGAATAATTGTTGTTCAGCACCTCCCCCTCTTTGGAATAGGCATCTGCAAAGCACCCCACCACAGACAGCACCGCTTTCATGTTATATTTTTTCAAAAGCGGAAACAGATAGGTGTAGTTATTATAATAGCCGTCATCAAAGGTAAGCATGATGGGCTTTTGGGGAAGCGGTACATCCTGTTCCTTGTAGGCAATCAAATCCTGCACCGTAACCGTTTGATACCCTCTGTCTTTCAGATATTCCAAATCCTTTTCCAGCTCACTTGGCAATATGACGTATTTTCCCACCCGATTCGGGTTATCCAGCACCGAATGATACATTAAAACGGGCAGACGTATATCTGTTTTGGCAGGCAGTTTTGCCGTTTCCTCGGTTTGCATGCTCAGGGCTACAAGCCCCAATGACAGCAAGCACAAACAGCCGATAAAAAACACATATTTTTTCGTTTTGGGCATTAAATACCCTGCGATTCTCTTTTTCATGATTTTCTCCTTTTAATCCTGCTGCGTGCGGATATAGTCCATGGTATTAAAATCGGTTTCACCCGTTTCGGGCAGACCTGCAAGACGTTGTACCGCCTTTACGGCACGGACTGTACTTTGGTCGTATGCCGACTGGGGAAATACATCGGGAACAGATTCTTCCGAATAGGACAGCTGACGGATACCGTCATGCAGATGGTAAATGGGATTGCCGGTGGTTTGCCCTGTGCGTTGCAGTTCTTCATCCCGCATGCCCTCTTTTAACACATAGCCCGGATACTGCAAAGCTTTTGGTGAAACGGAAGATTGAAAATCCAGATCCTGCTCGACGATCAGACGATAGGTGTTTTCATCCACCACGCCTGTGACGGGTAAATCGTTTGCCCGTTGAAATGTCATAACCGCCATGCGGGTTTTCTGTCCGAAATTTCCGGTGACCACCAAGGTCGGAATGAGCGGATATCTGCTTTTTAAGCGGTTTAACTGCTCCTGAAGTTCCTCTACTGAGCCACCCGTATCCCCCAGCTTTAAAGGAAGCCGTACCGATTCTAAAAAGGTGGTTTCGATTTCTTTGCGCTCATCCTGCAGGATGCCTGCATACACTCTGTAAAGGGTATCCCAGGTATTTGCATCCACCGCTCCGGTTTGCGGTAAATCAAACTGCTTCTGGAACTGCAGAACACTGTTTTCGGTACTCGGACCAAAAACACCGTCCACAGCAACCGGTGGCACAGTCGGATAAAAAGCGGCAGCCCAGCTTAGCCAGTATTGCAAAATCCGCACCGAATCGCCTGTATCTCCCTGTCCGAATCCGCCGGAGGAAGCACCGTTTGCAAACACTTCTGCAGTCATATCTGCAGGATATTTGGGATAGGTGTTCAGCAAAATGCCCTCGGAGGTCAGCTCGGTTAAATCCTTGATGCCCACATACAAAAACTCTAATTTGTACCAGGTCTGCTTGCCCACCACCCCGTCGGCGGTCAGCCCGAAAATGCTCTGGAATTTACGCACCGCCTCTTCGGTTTCTTCATCAAACACGCCGTCTACGGGATAGACTTTGGGAATGGCGGGGTAATTGTCCGAAATGCGGTTTAACAACACCTGAATCTGATATACCGCTTCGTTGCTGTCTCCTAAACGCAAGGGTGTGCCGGGATAGGCTTCGGTCAGCATCCCCACCGGTGCATCGTACACAATTTCAATATCATCACCGTAATAATACTTTAAAATGTCCAAAACACCGTAATTCTGATTTGCCAGATCCACCGTTCCCCATTGGGATAACCCTTCGCAGGTTACGGTGGTGCCGTTGCAGAATCGGGTAGAAAGTGGCTCTAAGCGCCCTACCACACGCACATAATTGTTAAACACCTCATCCACAAGGTTGGAAATGTTTTCAAAAATATTTCTGCCCTCCACATAGCTCTGGTCAATGGAGGTGGAATTGGTGATGTCAAAATTATAGCCCTGCGACCGGTAAAACCGAAGATAAATGCGGTTTAAGGCAAAGGAGATGATGGCATAAATGTTAGCAAGCAGCGATGCTTCCGGCCAGGTGGGATAAATTTCACTGGAGGCTACATTTTTGATGTAGTCCGGAAAGGTGACCGTCACATTCTGTGCAGAAGCCTCCGGTCTGCCTAAGTGCACAACAATGGTTTCGGGAACTGTAATTTTATCAGGCATAGCTTACAAAACTCCTTTCTATAAATTTTGTTGCGTAAAGTCGTAGGTAATGGTACCGCCGCCGCCGTTTTCGGGAACGGGAAGCATCTGTACCTTCTGCAGAGTGGTTTCACCGGAAAACACCTGCACGTTTTTCAGCTCAATGGTAAAATATCCTTCTTTTTCAAGAGTCATATCAAGCAAAGTAAAGGGATTTACCGCGCCGGGTGATTCACTTAAAATTTTATCGGGTGCATCCACGTCGATACTTTGGGTAAAACCATTTTCATCGGTAACAAGGCGCCTGCCGTCCGAAAGGGTGATGACGGTATCCGCAACGCCAAAGCTTTCCCGACTGACATAGGTTTGTACAATCAGATAACCTTTTTCCATAAATTAACCTCCAATACAGAAAAAATCATTGACATACGCTGTTTTTTCTTATAAAATATAAGTAACTACTTTAACACTATGCGTTGCCTCATCTGATTAGAACAGACGGTTATCGCAAAAAAGAAAGGATGATATACATGTTAAAAGGGATTCCGAAGATTTTACCTCCCGACTTACTTAAAATTTTAATGGAAATGGGTCACGGCGACGAGATTGTTATCTCGGACGGCAACTTCCCTGCCGCTTCCATGGCAAAACGTCTGGTACGTTTGGACGGTCATGATGCTATGCCTGTTTTAGAGGCTATTTTAAAGCTGATGCCTTTAGATACCTATGCACAGCCTGCATACATCATGGCAAAAACCCCCGGTGACACGGTAGAAACGCCCATCTGGGATGCATATCAGGCAGAAATTTCCAAACATTCGGATGCAAAACTCGAGCAGATTGAGCGCTTTGCATTTTATGATCGGGCAAAAGAGGCTTATGCGGTGGTTTACACCGGTGAATCTGCCCTTTATGCCAACATCATTCTTAAAAAAGGAGTTATTGCCGAATGATTTGCTTGCATACTGCAAAACGAGGTGGCGGCAAAACGGCTTTTTGTCTGAATCAATTGAAAGCGGCTTTGGATGCACATCAAAAGGCCGCTTTTGTTGTTCCTGAACAGCTGTCTTTGTACATGGAGGGAAAAGTCATTTCCGCAATCGGTGCTGTGGGCGGTCATGTGGAGGTGTTCAGCTTTAACAGACTGTTCCGCAAACTCTATCGGCTCTCTCACCGGGCAAAGCGCGTATATTTAGACAAAACCGGTAAAAACATGCTGATTAACCGCATTTTAGAGACGGGCGGCGATGATTTTACTGTTTTCCGCACCAACACAAATTTAAGTGAAGGGTTGGTCTCCGCCCTGTCAGAATTTAAACGTCATTTTGCATCGGGTGCGCAATTAAGAAAAGCGGCAGAGCAATTCGACACACCTGTATCCCGCAAAAAGTTTTCGGAGCTTGCCGACATTTTAGAGCGGTTTGATGCTTCCCTTTCGGATGCAAGTGCAGACAGCAATGATGACTTAACTTTGCTTCCCGAGCTTATTTTAAACAGTAATTATACAGATGGTTTTACATTTTATGTGGACGGGTTTGACGGCTTTACACCGCAGGAGCTTGCGGTGCTTTTGGCGTTGGGTAAAAAGTGTGATGTACACATCATGCTTTCCTTGGAAGAAAACCGCAAATACATTTTCCGTCCCACCATTGAAACTGCAGACAAAATCCGTCGGGCGTGCAGGACAGAAAACATTGCGCTTACGCAGGATGCGTTGCCTGATTTTAAGGAAAAGCTACCTGAAGATTTACTGTATTTAAAACAAAACTACGGGGTTTTCGGAAACGGTGCTTTTTCGGGAAGCCCTGAGAATATAAAATTGTTTTCGGCTGAAAATCCGTATGCTGAGGCCGATGTGGTGGCACGTCGGATTTTAACTTATGTCAAGCAGGGCTATCGGATGAAGGATATTTTTGTGCTTGTGCCTGATTTGGAAAGCATGCGTCCCATTATGGAAAAAAGTTTTAGTCAGCACCACATTCCGATGTTTGCGGACAGCAACAAGACCATTTTAGGGCACAGTCTGACACGCCTGCTGTTAAGCCTTTGCGATATTTTCATTCATTCCTTTTCCATTCAGTCGGTATTCTCGTTTTTAAAAAACGACCTGGTACCGATTCCTGAAAACGAAGTGGATGCTTTGGAATATTATGTTTTAGAAACCGGCTTAACCGGAAACGCATGGCAAACTGAATGGACAACCGCACCCGATAAAAGCTATAACCTTTCAGCACTCAACCGTACAAGAGAAGCGTTTTTAGGCATGGTTATGCCGTTTCGCGAAAAAACGAAGGGCAAAACCACCTGCACGGTTTTTGCAAAGGCACTTTTGGATTTTTTAAGGGCACTAAAAGTTGATGAAACCATAAACAGAAGCTTAAGCGAGCTTCCGAAAGACCTGATGCAACAGGAAATCGGTGTGTTTAATCAGACCCTTGCGGTCATCCGACAGTTAGAGCTTACCTTAGGCGATACGGCATTTGGCATCGAAAAGCTCCGTGCCAACTTAAAGGCGGGCTTTAACGGTTGCAGCATCGGCATTATTCCGCCCACCATTGACCATGTGACCGTAACCACCGCCGAGCGCAACAACTATAACGAAGCTAAAATTCTATTTATTATGGGTGCAACCGAAGGGGCATTTCCGCAAAATGTTTCAGGCAGTGGTATGATTACCGACAGCGAGCGCGAAACGTTAGAGCAGATGGGCATTATTCTTTCTGCCAGCAACCGTAAAAAGGCACTTTGCTCGCCCTTTGCGGTGTATATGGCACTCACCGCCCCGTCCGATAAGCTGATTTTGTCCCATTCCGTTTCGGATGTTTCGGGCGAAAGCAAGCCGGAGGCTTCGGTACTGCATGACCTTAAAAAAATGTTCCCCGATTTAAAGACCGAATCGGAATTTTTGCCCGAAAGCCAAAAGCTGATTACCACGCCCGAAGCAACACTTGCCCATCTTCTGCTGTGTCAGAAGGAGGATGCGGTGTTGCAGTCGGCATACGGCTGGTATCTGCAGGATGATAAATGGAAAGGCAAAATCAACCGCTATTTTGCGGCAAAAAAATATGCCACCACCTGGCGCCTTTCGGAGCAATGTGCGCTCTCGCTGTGGGGCAAAACCTTAACAGTTTCTATCTCAAAACTGGAAAAATTCGCATCCTGTCCCCTTTCGTTCTTTTTAACCTACGGTTTAAAGCTGAAAGAAAGAAAAGTGCATGCGTTTACCCCACCCGAGGCAGGCACACTTATGCATGCGGTTATGGAAGAGTTTGTAAAGGATGCCATTTTAAACAAAACAGATTTTAAGACACTTACCTTTGAGGACACCAAAAAGAAAACCCTTGAAATCTGTGAAAGTGTGATGCAACAGCAATTGTCCCTTTTCCCGAGTGTACAGAACCGGTACGCCTTTTTGCTGTCCCGTATTTCCCAGAGTACGGTAAATGCCATGTGGTCGGTGGTGCATCATATCAAGTCGGGGGTGTTTACACCCTATGCCACAGAGTTTGCCTTTGAGGGCGAAACCTCACCCGTTATAGAAACAGACAACGGCAACACCCTGATTTTAACCGGAAAAATTGACCGTATTGACAAATCGCAAAACGGCTATCGCATTATTGACTACAAATCGGGCGAAAAGGATTTGGATTTATCCGCAGTTGTATCGGGCAGAAGCTTACAGCTTCCCGTGTACAGCTACGCACTAAAAAACAAGCTCGGCGACCCGAAGGGAATGTTTTACTTAACGGTGGATGCACCGCTGATTGAACGCGATGCCTCGTTTTCGGCAGACGAGCCGGATGAAAAGCTTTTAAAGGAATTCCGCTTAGAGGGCTATCTTGTGGGTGATGAAACAGATGTACTTGCCATGGACGAACGCATTGCAGGGGCATCTACAGTCATTCCTGCGCGCCAGAACAAGGACGGAAGTATCAAGAGTCCGCGCATTTTAAGCCCCGAGGAATACGATATCATCGAGCAGGCGGCAATCCGGAATGTAAAAACCTTTGGCGACCGCATTATGAAAGGCGATTATCCCGTGCTTCCCTACGCGGAAGAGCGTTTTTCCGCCTGCACCTATTGTCTGTTCCGTTCGGTTTGTCGGTTTGACCCCTATTACTGTCAACCCCGTACCGAAGAAAAGAGAGACGATGCAACTATTTTAGGAAGGGAGGAACAAGCTGATGGCGAAAGTAAACTGGACTGAGGATCAGCTTTGTGCAATCCGTCATAAAGAGGGCAACATGCTGGTTGCAGCAGCGGCAGGCTCGGGCAAAACGGCAGTTCTGGTTGAGCGCGTAATTCGTCTTTTAGACGAAACAGACATTGACAAAATGCTTGTTGTAACCTTTACCAATGCGGCAGCGGCAAACATGAAGCAGGGCATTCACAAGGCGCTGACCCAAAAGTTAGAGGAAACCGATGATGCGTCTGCCAAAGAGCATTATGCCCGTCAGCTTTCTCTGCTTCCCGGGGCAAACATTACCACCATGCACGCCTTTTGCTCCAAATTTGTGCGGGAGCATTTTGATGCGTTAAAGCTTCCGCCTTCCATTGCGTTAGGAGACGTAACCGCCCTTAAGCTGATGCTGAGTGAATCCGCTGATGAAGCGATTGCGCAAAACTTTGAAGAAAATGACCCGGATTTTCTGGCATTTGCCAAAGAGACGGTTACCAAAACCAACGACGGCATTTTGTCTGAGATGGTTTTAAAGCTGTATGACTTTTTAATGGCACAGCCCGACCCGAAGGGCTTTTTGCGGGACACTTTAGAAACCTACGAAACAAAAAATGCAGAAAAACTGTTAAAAAATCCTGCTCTGGCGGCAAAAATGCGTATTCTTTGCGACAAGCTGGTGCGTGTAGCAAAGCAAAACATAAGCATTATGCAGGAAGAATATGCCGAATTTATTTATGCGCATGTGTATTTTGAGCAGGATCTGGATTTTGCCCAAAAAATATATGCCTGCGAAGGAAATCTTGCCACTATAGAGAATTTACTGGACACCGAAAAGCTTCCCTCGGCAAGGCTTGCCAAAAAGGATGTACCCACCGAAATCTCGGACATTTTTAAAGAGATGCACGGTGTGTTCAAGGCGACTTTGAAAAAGATTGCAGACACGGCGCACGACTATAACTTACAATCCCTTACGGAATTTTTAGCGCTACAGACACCGCAAATCCGTGCTCTTTGTAATCTGACAGAAAAAACCATTGCTATTTACACAAAGAAAAAACGCGACCTGGATTTGCTGGATTTTGACGATTTAGAGCATCTGACCATTGAATTGCTTTATGAAGACGGCAACCTTTCACCGCTTGCCTATTCTGCGGCAAAAGGTTTTTCCTATCTGATTGTGGACGAGTATCAGGACACAAACTTAGTACAGGAGACCATTTTAAACGCCCTGTCCTGCGACAGAGACAAGCTGTTTATGGTAGGTGACATCAAGCAAAGCATTTACGGCTTCCGTAACACCGCCCCCGATTTGTTTATGCATAAAAGTGAGCGGTACAGTGCAAGCGACGGCGGTTTGGCTGTGCATTTAAATGCCAATTTCCGCAGTCGCAAATGCGTGCTTCGGTTTGCAAACTTTTTGTTTGCCCAGCTGATGAGCTTAAACTGCGGCGGCAGTATGTACGGCGATCAGGAATCCTTAAAGCACAAAGGAAGCTTTCCGGAAACGGATGAAGCTACCGAGTTTTACATTTTAAAAGACCCGCTGTTTTCCAAAAATCTTATAGACGGCGAAGCGCTGTTTTGTGCGCAAAAAATCCATGAAATGGTAAAGAGCGGTTTCCTTGTTTCGGAAAAGGACGGCAGTATGCGCCCCGTCGAATACAGGGATTTTGCCATTTTATCCCGCAGTATGCGCGGTGTGGCACAAACCTTTTACGACACCTTAACCGCCTGCGGTATCCCCGTGTATTGCGACGCTTTGGGCGAAAGCTTTTTAGAGAGCATGGAAATTCAAAGCCTTTTGGCTTTCCTTCGTGCCTTTGATAATCCTCTGCAGGACATTTTCCTGCTGTCGGCGTTTTTAAGCCCGGTATTCGGCACGCCCGACTACGATCTGGTGGTACGCATCCGCCAAACAGCACCGAAAAAAAGCCTTTACCATTGTATGCAACACTACCCTGCCACCGAGCCGGGTGCTGAACGGGTACAGGAATTTTTAGCATTTTTACACAAATACAGAAAGCTTGCGCTACGGTTATCGGTTGCGGATTTACTTTCCGCCTTTTTAACCGAGACCAATTACCGTGCATACATTCTGTCTCTGCACGGCGGTGCGGAGCGTCTTTCCAATGTACGCTACTTAGAAACGCTTGCCTCGGGCAATTTCCCGGGGGCAGAGACAGGTGGTCTGTATGCGTTTATCAGCTATCTGGAAAAGCATGACACATATAAAAGCGACTTCTCAGGTCCGAAAATTCTGCCTGAAAACGCAAATATGGTTCAGCTGACCACCATTCACAAGAGTAAGGGTTTAGAGTACCCCATTGTATTTTTGGTGGCTACGGGAAAAGAATTTGTACGAAGCAGCGCAGAGCGGATTCATGCCCACAGCCATATCGGCTTTGGTATGCATTATCGGAATGCGCAAAAAAATATGCAGATGCACTCGCCCGTGGTGAAGCTGATTACCGAAGCAAAGGAAATGGAAGAAAAATCCGAAGAGCTTCGGGTGCTTTATGTTGCCTTAACCCGTGCAAAAGAGAAAACCATTGTGCTGGGCAGTATAAAAGACGGCAACAGCCGTCCCAAGAAATATGCAAGCTACGCTGAAAGCATACCCGAATCGCAGGTCGCTTTAGATGAGGATGTGATTTTCTCGGGCAGAAGCTTTTTAGAGTGGATGCTGTATGCTACCGAACGGTATCAGACCTCCGAAAAATACCCCTTAGAGCGTATTTTTGTAAACAAAATTGAAATGACTGTTGCAGAGTCTGTTGCGACTTCCGACTTAGAGCCGTTACCGCCTACAGACGAAATCAACAAAGCCTTTTCCTACACATATCCGTATATGGCACATGCAAACGTATACTCTAAAGTCAGCGTAACCGAATTGAAACGGATGCTGGAGCAGACCGAAAGTGATACGTATTATCCGTACAAAGGGGATGCACAAAAGGTATCCTTTGAAACAGATGATACCGCCAAAAACCGCGGTACACTCACCCACTTTGTTTTAGAAAGACTGGACTTTTCTAATCCCGATGTAGAAAAAACCGTAGAAACGTTATTGCAAAACGGTGAAATTACGGAAGAGGAAGCCTTTCTTGTGGATAAAGAGGTGTTACGACGTTTTATAAGCACACCGCTCTGTAAGCAAATCCAACAGGCAGATTTTGTGGAAAAGGAGCTGTCCTTTACCATTTTTGTGGACAGCGCGATGCTAAATCCCGAGGCAAGCGGATGCCCCGTACAGCTTCAGGGTACCATGGACCTGATTTTTGAGGCAGAGAATGTGCTTTACATTGTGGATTTCAAGACGGACAAAATTACCGATTCGAACCGTCAGCAAAAGATTGACTCCTACCGGAAGCAGATTAATTTCTACAAGATGGGGGCAGTAAAGCTATATCCCAAACGGCAGGTAAAAGGAATCTTAGTCTTCTTAAATGAGGAAAACGGCATTTATGAAGTATAAAAAAAGCGTTGTGCATCTGCACAACGCTTTTCCTTTAACCATTATTTCGCATACAGTTCATATATTCTTAACGCAAATGCAACCGCCTGCTCTTTGGTTGCCGTTTCCTGCGGTGCGAAACGATTTTCACCGACACCCTGTGTAATTGCCAGCTTATTCATATAATAAACAGACTCTTTTGCATAACCCGAAATTTCTGCGTCGTCTGCAAAGCTTTGGGTGCCCGTAATATCCAAGGGATACAAGCTGTCGTTTTCAATCGTATAATTCTCATCACCTGCAGATTTAATTACTCGACAAAGCATAGTTGCCAGCTGTTCGCGTGTAATCTCGGCGAAAGGATCAAATTCCGTTCCGGACACGCCGGAAACAATAGAAGCGTTAAAGGCTTTCGTAATATAATCATAATACCGGAAATTTCTCACATCTTCAAACGGATTACCGCCTCTAACCTGATATTCTCTGTTCGTGATTTTTTCCAGCAAAGTAATTGCGATGCCTGCAAATTCTTCTCTTGTAATATTCCAGGACAAATCATCATAAAGCATTTCCTGTGGCATTAAGCCGATTTCTTTTGCTTTTTTTACGTTCTCTTTTGCCCAATCCGATGTATTATTTACATTTTCAACTTTTTCGCTATACTTTTGAAGCAACGTTTCCATAGCTTCACTTTTTGTGTATGTTTGCTTTGTCGCATCATCAGAATATCCAATACTGCATATCGGCAAATCAACAAACCAATAGACATCGTAAAAACTTTCATCAAAAGTTTTGGCATCAGAACAGATAAACACGCCGTTATCATATTTGATTACTGTATAAACCTGCTGTCCTTCTGCAACTGGGTTAGAAATAACAAGGCAATCCTCCGCACCGCCGTGTTGCGCGGGAGCAAAGCACCCTAAATAATCATACAATACTGCATCCGGAAGGTGCGGAAAATGAATAACTGAATTCATCCATGGTGTTCCGACTTTCACTTTTCCATCCACGATAGAAAAAGCATCCTCTATCCAATAGGTATACCCTACGTATGCAACTTTATCAGGATTCATACTACCAAACGGAATTGGATTGGCCTCTATATCATAGTATGTAACGGATTGACTATACGAAAACAACTCCGGCACATCGTCTCGGTTTAAATCCGCCATAATCAATCCACTTGTAGTTTGTAATGGATTTTCATAGTTTGTGTCCGCATTTTTTGCAAAGTCCATGTAAATTTGTTCGTAATCAATTGTATTATCCGCAAATGCCGTAAATGTGCACATATTTAATATACATGCAATAATAATTATTACCGCACAGATTCTTATATTTTTCATTTTCCTTACCTCTTCTAATTATTTTGTAAACAGAACCGCACCTTCATACACATAAGTATCTTTACCGTCCACTTCTTTCTGCCTATATTTATTGCAAAAATCTTCAATTGTTAATGTACGTATCTTTTGTCCATCTGACTCCGTAAAGTAAACTACTCCATCAATAACAGCATACACTAGCAACGTATGTCCGTACTTCTGTCCCCCTGTCTCGCTTTTCGATCCTTTCTGAAATCCTAGTGCTAAAAGAGTAAGTGTTCCTGAGTCATTTGACTTGTCCATGTATTCTATTATTTCGCTTAAAGAATATTCATTGACTGAAAAAGCCGTAACACTATACCCTCCGCTTGTTTCCTGCATAGCACTATATTTATCAAATGTATCTTTACCATGCGCACCATCATACGTTTTGATCACACCAATAGCCTGAAGCTGTCTTCCGACACAAGCACCACATTTCCCATTAAAATTATTAACCTTTGCCAATTTCATTGCTTCGCCGTACATATCTTCCATAAATTCTTTCAATTCTGCTTCCGTCCATGTTTTACCGATAAGTTCCGGTACATTCGTATCTTTTTCACTTGCATTATACACAATCTGACAAACGTCGGCACGGGTTGCGTGGAAGTCATAGTATGCAGAATATGTAAAAGTTCTTCCGGCAACTTTGGTATTGTCAAAGAGTTCTTTTTCAATCATAACCCTTACATAGCCATCCGGCCATCCGCCTAAGTTCTTTGCTTCACTTTCCCACCCCTTTAAAATGGAAACAATTTTTGCCATTTGCTGATAGGTAACCGTTTCATCGGGCGCAAAATGTGTTGCGCTCACACCATTAACCAATCCTTTAGAAGAGCAAATCTGGATATACGGCTTTGCCCAATGATTTTTAGAATCATCAAAATCTTGTCCGTTACCGTTTTTGCTTAAACCAAATGCTTCACAAATAATTTTTACAAATTCGCCTCGTGTAACCGCATTTTCCGGTCTGAAAGTACCATCCTCGTATCCGCTAAGCACACCAGACTCAGACAACGCTTTGATTGCGGTGTAATTCTTATGTGTTTTCGGCACATCAGGATATACGCCTGCCTCCTTATAAACAGAAAAGTCTTTTTGGAACGCTGTGTACGATTCCCCTTCGGTATCTGTCACTTGTACGGTTAAAGTGTATGTACCAACGCCCAGATTTTCTTTATTTATCGTACTCTGCGCTTCCGAAACGTCAAAACGCTCACTGTCTACATTTTTGTCTGTATATTTTGCATACACATCACTTGTATCAGCTACATCAGTGATTGTAACTACTGCAGTCTGAATAGGATACGCCGACCCTACAACACCGGAAATTTCGATTTTTTCACCTAAGGGAATTCTGTCTGCCAGCATAATTTTCTCTACGACAGAGAAGCCGGACGCTACTTTTTTCTCTTGCTTTATCTTTCCGCTTTCTTCTTCAAAAACCTTTCCGTTATCATCCAGGAGCTGAGCGTAATATGTATATTCTTCCGAATCACCGAGTTCAAATTCTACCGACCCGCTTAGCTTACTGCTATATGCACGGTCTACAAATTCGCCGTTCGCGTCATACAAATCAATCTGAAATGTTGTGAAAGCATCATTAGAAAGTGTGTATTTAATGACCAACGTACCATTGTTGACAGAAGCTTTCACTGACTGTATTTCTGCCGGTTCTTCTTTCGGTTCATCTTTCTCGATTTCATAAACTAAGGTTTCTGTAGCGCTGTCTATTACATTGTCCTCTGCATCAAACAGCTGAATACTTACAGAATATTTTCCTTCTTCACGATTCTGCAGGCTTAGCAAAACAGCATCAGAAATTTTCGTGTATTTGTCATTATGAATGGTGTTCCCATCCGCAGACTTTACACGGATTCTAACATAGGAGTATGCACCATCATCCAATTCATAACGCATTTCAATAGACTCTTCATCGAACATCGAAATTTTTGTATTTTTAAAAGAGGCTGGCTCTTCTTCCGGCTCCGGTTCTTCGGGTATTTCAGGTTCTTCGGGTATTTCAGGTTCTTCGGGTATTTCAGGTTCTTCGGGTTCTTCGGGCAATTCTTCTACCGAAAATGTAATTGTATCACCTATGCCGATTTTTTCTTTTCTCTCATCCGCATACGTTCCAAGCCATAATTTATAACTGTGTCCCGGTGTTAAATCATCCGCATCAACCGTGTATGAAGCTTGATTTATATCTTTGCGTTCAAAAACAAGGTCGTTTGTTGTCGTATCGCGTAACGTAATGCTATACCATGTATCCAGATTTTCCCATTTGAATGTAATATCGGTATTTGCAGGCAAAACCGCTTCGTTTTCCGGAGTGGTAATGGATGCTTCCTCTAACTCTGCCGCATTGACAAGCACAGTCACAGAATTTCCTTTTCCTACTGCATCGCTCAGATTCTTGCTTGTGTATGTACCAATCCAGATTGTGTATTTTTCTTCATAATCCAACGTATACGCCGGTATGTTATATGTGCGCGACGATATAATTTCGTTTTGCGTGATATATTCACCGGTTTTTGCATTCTTTATCGTGATGCGATGCACCAGATCTGCATTGAAATCATTGATTCGGACAGCAATTGTTTTTGTTGAATCTACCCAATCTCCATCATCTATATTCGCGAAGCTTGCTTCTTCAATGCATTCTTTTTTAGGTTTGGTGCAGAAAATAATACTGCTACCCGGACCGATTGCTTCACCGTTTTCAAAGGTGCCTACCCACACTTTATATTTTTCTTCAAATCCAAATGTGCCGGCTTTAATTGTATATGATGTCCCACTCACTGGTTTGTTGCGAATAACATCTTTATTTTCGCCAACATTAACAATAGTGATTTTGCACGTCTGTCCCGATGCAGGTTTAGACCACTTTATAACGATATCGTCGTTATATGGGTCAAGCCATTGTCCGTCAGACGGGCTTGTAATTCTTACTTCGCCTGCTGCATATATGCCGGTGGTTAATCCAATCAGCATACACACAACCAAAAGTAGTGCCGTGATTTTTTTCATTTTTCGTTACCTCCTTTAAATTAAAATTATTGTAACACATAAAATGACTTGTGTCAATAGCGTTACGATATTTTCACAAGGTTTAACAAATGTGGCTAATAATCTATAATATATAGAGAGGTGATAAGGATGAAGCTGGAGTACAAAAGTCTATACGAAAAATTTGGACTTAACGTGGTGTATTACAGAAAAAGAAAAAAACTGACCCAATTACAGTTAGCAGAACTGGTAGATATTGACCGGAGTCACATAAGTGCTATAGAGCTTGGAAATGTTGGTGTTTCATTTGATGTAGTGTTTAAACTATGTGATGTTTTGGAAATAAAACCCAAAGAGTTGTTTGATTTTCGGGACTAAAAAAGCGTTGTGCATCTGCACAACGCTTTTTTTAAGTTTGTTACTTATCGACGTTCGCGGTAGCTGACCAGCTCATAGGTTTGCCTGCCATTGTAGGTTTTCTCGCGCACAATGGCAATACCGTTGTTTTGGTATTCGCAGTTTGCGCTTGCTTCATCTTTGGAATAGCTGTACCATGCAGGCAATGCTTTGGCGTTTTCGTTTGCCGGGTCATAGAATTTATCAAACCACGCCTCGTATGTGCCGTCAGCCCGTTTGAACAAATCGGTTACAATGCAAAAATAGGCATGCGAAACATCACCGCCGTTGGTGGTCCAGTAGGTACCGTTTTCGTACCAGATGGGTCCATCCATCTCTCCGGGCAGGGTTTGTCCGAAATACTCGTCTAAAATAGCATTCATGGTTTCTTCCCGGATACCAATATCGTAATTGTACTCGGTAAACACAATGCCTTCGCCATTTTTATGAATCGGGCTGTGTAACAGCGCGAACTTGTACATCGCAATTCCCCGATTTGCATCGTCTGACGCATACTCATAAATAAAGGTTTCAGCAAATTTGCTGACAAATGCATTCAGTTCTGCTTTTTCTGCATCGGTCATGGTGTCTAAGCTTTTGTCCTTGGGTACCGGTGCAGGTTCTTCCTTTTCTTCTGCTTCCGTCTCCTGCGGTGCAGGTGCTTCCGCTTCGGTCTGTTCTTCTTTGATTTCGGGAATCTCGTTTTCAGGTGTTACCTTTTTTGCAACACAGCCTACGAGCAGTAGACTTAAGAGCAACACAAGCACGCATAAAATCAGTTGTTTTTTCATTTTTGTACACTCCTCGTTTTTCTTTAAGTGTACCACAAAAAACAAGAAATGTAAAGAGAAAAGCGTTATTTCGCCTGTCTTCTTACGGGCAAAGCATCATAGTCCACCAAAATCACCTCGTCACCGATGGTACGAATGGCATTCCAGGGGATAATGATATCCTCCTCCTTGCCGAATACACCTAAAAACTTACTGCCACCCGGGATGATAATGGAATTTAATGAGCCGTTGTTCATATCGATATCCACATCCGAAATATAACCCATTCTCTGCCCCGTTTTGATGTTAATCACTTCTTTTTGTCTAAAATCCGCTGCTTTGTGCATTACTTATTCCTCCTAAATAAAAAAATACCTATACGCCATTTTATGCGTATAGGTATTTAATTTATGACTGATTCAATTAATCATCAACAGAGTTGTCGGTTGCTTTGTCATAGATTGCACAAACTTCAGCCGAAGGTGCTTTAGAAAGAAGTGTTACAATAACCGCAACAACCAGACATGCTACGAAACCGGGAAGGATTTCATAGATACCGGTGCTTGCTTTAAGGAACATAAGCCAAACAATATCCACAACTGCACCGGTAACGATACCTGCCACTGCACCGGAATAGGTGAAACGTTTCCAGAACAGAGACAGAATAACAATCGGTCCGAATGCCGCGCCGAACAAGCCCCAAGCATTTTCAACCATGCTCATGATTGTACCGCATTTTCCGCTCTTAACCATAAAGAATGCAATCACAGAAATAATAACTACAACCAGACGGCCCATCCAGAGCAGCTCCTTGTCGGATGCTTTGTCTTTCTTGATAATCGGTTTGTAAATGTCACTGGTAAAGGATGAGGATGCAACCAAAAGCTGTGAATCCGCTGTGGACATAGATGCCGCAATAATAGCAGAAAGCAATAAACCTGCGATAAAGGGCGGGAAAATATCGTTTACAAGCTCAATGAAAATCATTTCAGGATTGCCTGCGACAAATTCTGCCGAAAGAATCATTCTGCCAAAATACGCAATCAACGAAGCTGCACCCAACGTCAGAACAACCCAGATAATAGATACGGTTGCAGATTTTTTAATCATGCTGGGCTTTTCGATACCCATGAAGCGAACCAAGATATGCGGCATGCCAAAGTAGCCAAGCCCCCAAACCAGACCGGAAATAATCTCGGATGCAGGTGCGGCGAAGGGATTTTTTGTAAATGCCAGTTCCTTGCCATCTGCTGTTGTATAAACCAGATCAAGTACATTTACATCTAAGTTTTTGGTACATGCAATCACAATCGGAACTGCAAGCAATGCCACAAGCATCAGCATGCCCTGGAAAAAGTCAGTCCAGCAAACCGCTTTATAACCGCCAAGGAATGTATAAATCAAAATGATTACCGCGAAAATAATCAACGCAGTCGTCGGTTCAATATCAATAACACTTGTAAATACGTTAACACCGGCCTGGAACGCAGATGCAACATAAATGGTGAAGCTGATTAAGAACACAATTGCACATATAATTTTAAGTGCAGGGTTCTTTGTAGCAAATCGGTTGGACAAATATTGCGGTAAGGTGATTGCATCGTTTGCCGCCTTTGAGAATTTACGCAGGCGCTTTGCAATCAGAATCCAATTGAGTGCAGTACCCAATGCCAGACCCACACTAATCCACACCTGACCTAAGCCCAAAGCTAAAATACTTCCGGGCAAGCCCATCAAAAGCCAACCGGACATATCAGATGCCTGGGCACTCATTGCAGTTACCCACGGTCCCATCTTTCTTCCGCCTAAGAAATAATCTTTGTCATTTCCGCTTTTTGACTTGACAAAGAAGTATAAACCTATGCCAAGCATTGCCGCAAAATAAATTACAAACGCAAACAGTTTCATGTACTTTCTCCTCCATACTTTAACAAAATTCTTGTATAGTATACCACACACTTACAAAAAATGCAAGCAGAATTTTGTACAGACTATAATCTGTACGATTTCGCTTGCATTTGTTTAAATTTATTATTATAAGCTGATTTAGAGGCTGTACGAACTTAAAAAATAATTTCTGTACGATAAAAACTTTTTTACGCTTTTATTCCCGAAAGCAGAGACGGCATGGAATTTTGTGCGTATGCTTTTAAGGAGTATTCGCCATTATACAGGCACCAGTCATACAGTACCGCGCGCTCGCAAAAGGCATAAAAACGCACCAGCTCGCTGACCGACTTGTCTTTGGTCAGTTCTCCTCTTTCCTGCCCCTCTATCATGATTTTGCGGAGCAATTTATAGTACACGCGATTGTAGTCTAAGAGCTGTTTTCCGCCCTGGGCAGTCAATTGTGCCGCATACATGCGCTTTAAAAGATTCATGTCGATACGGTTTTCCACCATTTCAAACAGCTCGCGGTTTAAATACAGCAAAATCTCAAAACGATTTTGTGCCCAGTCAAGGGTTTCGGAAAGCATGGTATATTTTTCATCAAACAAATCCGCCAGAGACCCCAACAAATCCTCTTTGCTCTGAAAATAGTGATAAAAAGAGCCTTTGGAGGTTTTGGACTCGATAATAATTTCTTCTACCGTAGTATTTTCAAAGCCCTGCTCATAAAAAAGCTTCCAGGCCGCATCTATAATTTTCCCTTTGGTATTTTTTGTTTTCTTCATACTCTTCGCCCCTTGACAAATTTAATTTTTAGGTGTATCATAATATATTATAATACAAAGAAAGGCAGATGTAAAGAATGAATATTACAATTACGAAAACAACTGCACCGAAACAGAAACCGCAGGACGAGTCCAAGCTCGGCTTTGGTAAGGTATTTACCGACCATATGTTCATTATGAACTATTCGGGTGAAAAGGGCTGGCACGATGCAAGAATCGTTCCTTACGGCGATTTGACCCTGTCTCCTGCTTCCATGGTTTTCCATTACGGTCAGGAAATGTTTGAAGGCTTAAAGGCATACAAAGGAGCTGACGGCAAAGCAAGACTGTTCCGTCCCGAAATGAACGCAAAGAGAACCAACAACACCAACAAGCGTCTTTGCATTCCCGAACTTCCGGAAGAAATGTTTGTAGAGGCTGTTAAGGCTGTTGTAAAGGTTGACGAAGACTGGATTCCCTCCGCTCCCGGCACATCCCTTTATATCCGTCCGTTCATCATTGCAACCGACTCCTTCTTAGGGGTTGCGCCCTCTGACACCTACTTATTCATGATTATCCTCTCTCCCAGCGGTGCTTACTACGCAAGCGGTTTGGCTCCGGTCGGCATCTGGATTGAAGACGAATATGTTCGTGCAGTACGCGGTGGTATGGGCTTTGCTAAGGCAGGCGGTAACTACGCTGTATCTTTGGCGGCACAGGTTAAAGCACATGACGACGGTTATTCTCAGGTTTTGTGGCTGGACGGCGTAGAACGCAAATACATTGAAGAAGTTGGTGCAATGAACATCTTCTTTAAGATTAACGGCAAGATTGTAACACCTATGCTCAACGGCTCTATTCTCCCCGGCATCACCCGTGATTCTGTAATTCAGGTTTGCAAATCCTGGGGCTTAGAGGTTGAAGAAAGAAAGGTTTCTGTAGACGAGCTTAAAGAAGCTTATGAAAACGGAACCTTAGAAGAAGTATTCGGCACAGGTACTGCAGCAGTTATTTCACCCGTTGGCAAGCTTCGTTGGGTTGACGAGGTTATGGAAATCGGCAACGGTGAAATTGGCGAAGTAAGCCAGAAGCTGTATGACACCATCACCGGCATTCAGTGGGGTAAAATCGAAGATCCCTTCGGCTGGTCTGTATTGGTTGACTGATTATATGCAAATTAAAAGGGAATGTAAAAAAAGTCCGGATCGCAAAAACGCGAGTATAAAGGCGAACAAAGTTTGTGCAAACGCACGAGAAAGACACGAAATGAAGAAAACACGCAAAAATTTTGCGTGTTTTCTTTTGATAAATGCGTTTTTGCTATGAACAAACTTCGCCTCTCGACGTACCTTTGTACGCCTTCGGGTAACCCCAAACCGCGATGCAACGCGGTTTGGGCTCAGTTTGTCCATTCCAAACATTT